>JAQVSX010000021.1:6395-7959 GCA_028700355.1 Clostridia bacterium | reverse complement strand
AGCAGCCTTTATCAATTAGGGAAGCTCTAAATAGCACCTTCGATAAATTTTGGATAGATTTTTGAGCAGAAAATTGCCGTTAGACGAAGCTGATAGCAGCGCTATAGCGAGGAAATAAGGCAGTTTTAAGCCAAAAAGATGCCGAAATTTGCGAATAAACGATAATTAATTTTTTAGTAAAATTATATTCAGGGGCTATTTAGAGATTCCCAATTAGTCAATCTTTGTTTTTCTTTTAAACAGGACTTTAAAGAAATTGTCAGTGTCTTCTTCCCTTTCTATTACTATATAAATAAATATTATAAAAATATTATTATAAACAAAAAAGAAATTACATTCTAAAAATCCGTACAATCCTGACAGTATTACGCAACATATCATAAAAAAGTTGCTTGTATTAAATTTTTTAAAAGGCACCGAATATCTTTGATAGAAAAAAACGCCATAAAGCAGGCTGCCGAATATTCCCGTGCTTGCAAGTATTTGCACAACAGAATTATGAAACCAATGCGGTATATCTGCATGCTTATAATAAAAGCCTATGCCGAATATGGGATTAAGTTTAAAGCTCTCAATTCCTTCCCTTAGAAGAACAAACCTGCCGTTATCGGTAAGTTCCATCTTAATAAGCCTGTCTATTATAGGTTTAAACACATCTGGAAAAATCATGGCTATGGCAAGAAGTACGGTAACAATAGCGATTATACCGATAATAATAGCAAATCTTCTTTGGGAAATTATAATAAGCAGTGCAAAAAACGCTACGAACGCTGCGGCGCTGAATAATATGTTTCCCCTCGAAAGCGTAAACAATATTCCTATTAATTGAGCAAAGGCAAATACAATGTACAGTAAATAATATTTGCTTTTTAATATTCTGTAAAAGGTTATGGGCAAAAACATCGACAGCACTACTGCCACATTGTTTGATATTCCCCAGCCTAAATTAAGGGTTTTATGCGTTACCGCATACATAAAATCTTCTGCCCTTATATAAAAAATTAAGATTTGAAGCAAAGACACAATCGCAGCGGCAATAAAGCTGTTTAATACCGTTTGCTTAACGCCGTTTGTTGCCGTACTGTTAAAGAAAAAATAAACGAATATTACCGTTAAAGTAAGGCCGCAAACTGTAAGAATATGTGCAATTTGGTAGTCGAAACCTATACCGGCAGTTGTCATCGCAATAAGTGCCGCCGCCAAGCCGTAAAAATATAAGCCTTTTTTGAATTTGGGGCGTTTTAACACAAAGTATAATATCAGACTTATTACTAAAACCGGAGCAATGCCTATAATATAAGGCGTAAAGTCAAATTCAGATGCCACTCTCGATATCATAAATGTACATAGTACAATTATAGGTATTAAAGGTGTAGTATCTCGGTAAAACAACAAAACAAATGAAAAAATTGCCGCAAAAATTATCATTCCAACAATAAAAACATCGAGATACCAGCATAATAAAGTAATAAAAGCTAATCCTGCGATGAAATAAGGGGAATGCATAAATTTTTCTGACTTTTTAAAAACCATTTCAAAGCCTTTACTTATTATATTACAAATA
>JAQVSX010000021.1:0-6295 GCA_028700355.1 Clostridia bacterium | reverse complement strand
CTGCTGTATAAATCATAATAAAAGCCCTTTCTTTGCATAAGCTGCTGATGTGAGCCCTGCTCTATAATATTGCCTTTATCCATTACAAGTATTATAGACGCATTTTTTATTGTCGAAAGCCTGTGCGCAATTATAAAGCTTGTTCTGTCGTTGGTCATTGCATTCATTGCATCTTGAATGAGCTGCTCCGTGCGGGTATCGACAGAGCTTGTAGCCTCGTCAAGTATCAATATTTTTGGGTTTTTAAGTATCGCCCTCGCTATCGTAAGCAACTGCTTTTGTCCCTGCGATATATTTGATGCATTCTCGCTGAGCACAGTATCGTATCCGTCTTTAAGCGTCATTATATGATGATGAATATGTGCCTTTTTAGCGGCATCTATTATCTCTTCCATAGAAGCGTTTTCATTTCCGTAAGCAATGTTCTCTTTTATTGTTCCGTTAAAAAGCCATGTATCTTGCAGCACCATTCCGAAAATATCCCTCAGCGCATGGCGGGATATACCGTTAATATTATACCCGTCAATGTATATAGTGCCGCCGTCAATATCGTAAAATCTCATCAGCAAATTGACAAGCGTTGTTTTTCCCGCCCCGGTAGGCCCCACAATAGCTATTTTAGAACCCTTTTCTATATTTAAATTAAGGTTTTTAATAAGCTCTTTTTCCTTTGAATATGAAAAAGAAACATTTTCAAACACGACCTTTCCGCTAAAATTGTCTTTTATATTTTCTTCTTTATCAGACTGCTTTTCTTCTTCCTGCTCTAATATTTCAAATACCCTTTCTGCTGCGGCAACGGTAGACTGCAAAACATTCGCAAGCTGGGCGGTATTTAGTATAGGCTGAGAAAAACTGTTAGAGTATTGTAAAAAAGCCTGAATATCTCCCAGAGAAAGCGGAGGCTTACCTCCCGCAAGCACACCGCCTAAAATTACTACGCCGACATAGCTTATGTTATTAATAAAGCGCAGTACGGGAAATACAATGCCGCTTAAAAATTGCGCCTTTATACTTGCCGCCGTTAATTTTTTATTTATTTTTTCAAAGTCTTGTGCGCATTGCTCTTCTTTATTAAACAATTTAATTTCAGTTTGACCGTTATATATTTCTTCAATATGCCCGTTTAAATCGCCTAAATTTTTCTGCTGCAATATAAACTGTTTTTGTGATTTTTTCATTATTATTACTGTAAAAATTGCAAAAGCAGGCATAGCAAGTAACGTAATTAAAGCAAGCAAAACGCTGATTGTCAACATCATTATAAATACGCCTATTATAGTTATTACGCTTGTTATTATCTGTGTAAGGCTTTGTTGCAATGTGGTGCTTATTAAATCTATATCGTTTGTTATTACCGAAAGAGTATTGCCTATCGTACTGTTGTCATAATACTTTAAAGGCAGCTTGTTAAGTTTTGCCTTTATGTCCTTTCTCATATTATATACTACGGCTTGCGATAATTTAACGGCAATAAAATGAGATAAAAAACTTAAAAACGCCGAAAGGGTATATATCGCCGCTAAAATTATAATCCATTTGATAATAGAATTCCAATCCGCAATTGCGCCATTGCTGGAAATTGCCGTAACCAAAGGGTTTGTTATATTGCTTGCTATAAGTTTAGGTGCGGCAATAGAAAATATTGTAGAGAGTATTGCGACAAAGATTATTACCACTAATATATTAATCTGAGGCTTTAAATACCTTAACAATTTTTTAAGCGTGCCTTTAAAGTCCTTAGCTTTTTGAGAAGGAACGGCAAATCCGCCTCGGCGTGGACCTCTAGCGAAACCGTCTGTTTTTTTATTCTGCATAGGCGCTTGTCTGTTTTGCATAATTAATTAAGCTCCTCTATTGACAACTGGGACAGTGCAATTTCTCTATATATTTTGCATTGATTATATAACTCTTTATGCTTTCCTATACCTGCTATCTTACCTTCGTCGAGAACTATTATTTTGTCGGAATCCATTACCGTGCTTATTCTCTGCGAAACAATAATTACAGTGCTACCGCTTAAATCTTGTTTTAATGACGCTCTTAAATTATAATCCGTTTTAAAATCAAGCGCCGAAAATGAATCGTCAAAAATGTATATTTCGGCATCTTTAATTATTGCCCTTGCTATTGAAAGCCTTTGCTTCTGCCCGCCTGAAAAATTTACGCCGCCTTGCTCTACAGCGGAATCTAAACCCGATTTTTGACTGATTACAAAATCTTTTATCTGCGCGGTGCCAAGTGCATTTAACATTTTTTCACGGCTTGCATTAGGGTCTCCGAATTTTAAATTGTCTGCAATGGTTCCGCTAAACAGCAGTGATTTTTGCGGTACAAAGCTAATCAATTGCCGCAAATCTTTTAAATCATAATCTCTTACATCTACGCCGTTAATTTTTAAGCTGCCTTCACTTACGTCAAACAGCCTGGGTATCAAGTTTATAAGCGTGCTTTTTCCGCTGCCCGTACTGCCTATTATAGAAACGGTCTCTCCGCCGTTTATTTGTAAATTTATATTAGAAAGCACGGGAGCTTCAGAGCCTTCAAACTTAAAGCTTACATTGTCAAATGAGATGCCCTTTAACTGCCCCGTCGGTTTTTGCGCTGTTAAAGGATTATTTATTTTTATGTCTACTTCCATAACTTCGTTTATTCTTGCGGCGGACGCTGACGCGCGGGGAAACATTACAAAAAGCATAATTATCATCAACAGGCTCATCATTATCTGCATAATATATTGAGATACCGCCATCATATTTGCAAATTGTGTGTATGTCGTGCCGAGTATATTATTCTTTGCCGATATTACGGCAATCGCAATTATCGCCAATGTTGTAAGGCTCATTAAAAGGGTTATTGACGGAAACATTACAGACATTATTCTGTTTGCCTTTACGGCGGTTTGCGTTACATCTTCGTTAACCTTATCAAAGCGAATGTCTTCAATGTTTTCCTTATTAAAAGCCCTTATTACCCTTACGCCGGTTAAGTTTTCCCTTGCAACCAATGTTAAGCTGTCTATCTTTTTTTGCATACTTTTAAATAATACAACAACCTTTCTGCCTATAACTATTACCAAAAGCAATATAAGCGGTATTGTGAAAAGAAGCACGATCATCATCTGTGCGTTTTTATTAAGCGCCATAATAATTCCACCGATAAACATAATGGGTGTCATAACTACCATTCTGAATATCATATTAGTAAGCGTCTGCACCTGAACAACATCGTTTGTCGTTCTGGTAATCAGGCTTGCCGCTCCGAATCTGCTTGTATCGTGCAAGGAAAATTTGTTAATTTTATTATATAAATCGCTTCTTATATCTTTTCCAAGGCTCATAGATACCCTGCTTGAAAAAAAATTCGCCGTAATGGCAGCTATGCTTATCATAAAGGTTATGCCGAGCATTACTAAGCCGTATTTTATTATTACATCAATATAACTTACCTGCTTTAATGACGCAAAGCCGCCGCTGTCGGTGTATAACGTGCCAAACCTTAAATCGCCTTCCCCTTCTCTTTCAAATTTTAGGGCGGGCATATTAACATCGCCTAATTTAATATATATAATCTGCCCGTTACCGTCTGTGTATGTTCCTAAAAAACTTACATAGTTGTAATTATCTGTTTTTAAGGGATTAGGCTCTTTATCAAAATCATATATAAGCACATTTGTAATAACAGTACCTAAAACGGGCATACCGTTTTGGTCTGTTTCGTAACCTGTAAAAGCAGCTTGCATTAAGTCATCGGTTATTATATAATCTTTTTCTGTGCGGGCATATTTTAATATTTTTTCGCCCGTTAAGGAATCTGTAATATAGTTTCCGTCGACATCTTTTTCATATGATATATTCTGTTTAATATTATCATCGCCGATAAGCGGCTCTCCGTTTTCTCCTGCTAATTGGGCATAGCCGTTTTCGTCTAATAATAAGCTGCCTGAGCCTGTGCGGGCATATTTTTTTATCATAAGCAAGCCGCTTAAAGCAGTTTTTTCATCGCCTTGCAAATCTTTGGGGTTTATTATGGAATTTGTCCTTTGCCCGTCTGTGCTTATTTCATAAGCGGGCGATTTTATACCTTCGCTTATTATTTTGCTCATATAATCGGGCAGCATGAGAGTTAGTATTGCCTGAACGGCAATCAATAATATTATAAACGGTATAATTTTTTTATATTTAACCAGCTTTTTAAAAAGTTTAAACAAATTATGCCTCCGAATTTTTTTTAAGTCGCTTAAAACTATTATGCTGTTATATCAGCAATGTTATTACAGGCAGCGTCAACACACATAGTATTGTAGAGCAAAGCATTGCCTTTGCGGCGTTTAAACTGTCTCCGCCGAATCTGTCGGCATTTGCGACGGTATTTGCCGCAGTGGGCATTGCCGATATTATAAGTAAAACTGCTATTACCACAGGAGAAATATCTGCTTTAAACGGCAGCAATAAACAATACATTATAAGGGGCATTACAATCAGTTTTAAAAAGGTCGTTAAATAAACATACTTAGAAGAAAATATTTCTTTAAAAGGCATTTCGGCAAGCTTTAAACCTATAATAATCATAGAAATCGGCGTGGTCATATTGCCAAGCAGATTAAATGCGTCCGTTAATTGAACGGAAATGCTGCTAAGGTTTATCTTTGCAAAAAACAGCGGCAGAGCAATAAGCGTCGCTATTGTTGCGGGGTTTAGCACCGCATTTTTTATGCTTATAAACCTTTTGTCTCCGCTTATTATATAAATGCCTACCGTCCAATTTATCACATTAAATACAGTAATATAAACCGAAACATATATGAGCATTTCCGCAAGATAATCTTTGCCGAAAAAAAGCATTGATATTACAGGAATACCCATATAACCGCAGTTGGCAAATGTTGACGCAAATGTAAAAACGCCCTTCTGTTTTTTTTCTAAACTGATTTTTGAAAAAACAAAATAGGCTATCGCAAGCATTATTAAATGTATAGCAATTGAGCCGATTGCTATTATACCCAAGGAACCTAAAATCTCCCGCTCATAAGTTTTGCCCTGAAAGCTCATAATAATTAAAAAGGGCTGGGTAATATATAACAAAAGCACCGCAAGAGATTTAGAATCTTGACTTTTTAATACATTGGTTTTGCGCAGTATAAAGCCCGGCACTCCAAGCAGCATAAGTATGCTTATGTTTAAAAGTACTTCAAAAAAATTAAGGCTCATTAGCTGTTTCCCTTTATTAGTTTAAGTTTGTTGCTTTTAATGTAATTTACAAGCTCATAGTCCATATTAATATTTTGCGGCAAATAGATACCTCCGCCAATGCCGCCCCGCGCGTGATAATCACTGCCCGAAATACCTTTTAAACGATGCTTTTCTGCAAATTGTTCGCTTTTATTATTATTGTTTTGCTGCGTAGGATGACCGTTATAAACCTCAACGCCGTGCATATATTCGGGATTGCCCAAAACGCAGTAATTCCTAAAAGGGTGAGACTGCATCATAATTATATTATTTTTTTCAAAAAGCTCGTATAGCTGCTGCTGTGATAAATTGTACAGCCTTAAATTACTGAACAAAAAGTCTTCTGTAACGCCGTAGCATAAAAATTCGGCAGCGGGGCTTACCGTCGGCGTATTCATGCAATCGGGATTAAGCTCTAAGCCCAAAAACACATTTATGCCGTACTGCCCGCAATATTTTTTTACTTCTTTATATAAGCTGATGTAATATTTTATCTTTTGCTTTTCTGTCCTTTGAGTATAATAAGAATCAAATAAGCTTTTCATATAATGGTTTGTTACCACAATAGCTTTGTAGCCTGCATCAAAATATTCTCTTGCAATTTCCTGCGGCAAAGACTGACCGCAATAGCTTCCGCCCTTGGTATGAAGATGCATTTCACATTTAATCATTAAGCTTTACTCCTTAGACCATTTAATATTATAATGCATAAATCAAAAAAAACAAAACGATTATTTTTATTAACTGAATATATCAGATGTTTATTTAATAATGCGGAAAAGTAAATCATATAATTAAATAGACAAGCAATATATATGGATTTTATTTATGATTAAACTTACCGAAATAATATCTAAACCTGTTATATCAATCAGCAGCGGCGTAATTTTCGGCACCGTTGATAATGCTGTATTCAACAAAAAATTCTGCCTGACGCACCTTAGCGTTTTTGATGAAAAATCAAATGCCGCTTTAATACCCGCAAGCCGCATACTGCATGCGGAAAATAACGCAGTGATTGTAAAAAATATTATCATAAGCAGCAGCGCCGCACAGGTGAACTG
>JAQVSX010000020.1 GCA_028700355.1 Clostridia bacterium | reverse complement strand
GGGGCATTGAATAAAAGGGGAGAGCTTGACGGCAATATTAAGCTCTCAAACTTTACCAAGGCGCTTGAAAAAGCCTGCATAGACACAGTGGAAAGCGGAGTATTGACTAAGGATTTACTGCCCTTGTTTTCTTCGGAAAGCATAACGCCCAAAGCGGTAAATTCACAGGAATTTATTGAAGAAATAGCGGCAAGAATAATAATATAAGCACATTAAATAAATAAGCTGATTTTATTTTGATTTAGCATATCTTAATATTACGTCCACAATTTTTTTATTGCCGCAGCGAATATCAGAATTTTTAATATTATCAATCAGCACATTTTTTTTATCGGCAAGCTGCTTAATGCTGCCGATAAATTTTTTTGCATCAAGTCCCTGCTGCAATACCGTTATAATGCAACCCTTTTTTTCAAAATATTCGGCGTTTTGCAGCTGGTCTCCTCTCGAAGCGTTTTTGGGCAAAGGAATAATAACAGAAGGCTTTTTAAGCAGCATAAGCTCGAACAAAGCGTTAGAGCCGCCTCTTGAAACGACATAGTCCGATGCGGCAAAAATATCCTGCATATTATGCGAAAATTCAAGCTGCAGATAACCTTCACGCCGAAGATTGTTTAAATTGCCCTTACCGCATATATGGATAATATTATAATAGCTTAGCAGACTGTCTAAGCAACTGCGTACCAAGCTGTTTAAATACGCTGCGCCGCTGCTGCCTCCCGTAATTAAAATTACGGGTTTTTTTTGCATAAAGTTTTTTAAAATTTTGCTGCTGTCGCCTGTAAAAAGCTCCTCCCTTACGGGCGGGCCTGTATAAACTGCTTTTTTGATTTTTTTTGCGCAAGGCTCAAACGAAGTGCATAACGCCCTGCAAAACGGAAGCGACAATTTATTTGCAAGGCCCATTGACAAATCTGATTCGTGGCATATTACGGGGATTTTAAGCATAGCGGCGGCAATGCTTACGGGCAGCGCCGCATAGCCCCCCTTAGAAAATACCGCCGAAGGCATAACCGATTTAAGGTATTTTTTAGCCTCAGATATACCCTTTAATAATTTAAAGGGTATAAGAGCGTTTTTTAAACTGAGCTGCCTTTTTAATTTAGCGTTTTCCACTCCGATAAATTCGATATTATGGCGGCTGATAATTTCCTTTTCTATGCCGTATTTTCCGCCCATAAATACAATGTTGTCAAAATGCCTTTTTAGCAGCGGCACAAGCGCCAAAGCGGGCAGAACATGCCCCGCAGTTCCGCCGCCGCAAAGAACAATAGTTTTCATAAAGCAAATTTCCGATAATAATTTATACTTATAATATTATATGCAATTGTCCATTATTATTGATATATTGTCTTTTAATTATTACTTTATTACTCTTGTGAAATCATTCGTTTTTTGGTATAATAAAATTATTGAAAGTTATCTTTTTATATTATTCCTTATAACTGCAATTTAATAAGATAAATATTATCTAAGGAGTTTTATGACAGAATACAAAGCAAAAGATATTAAGATCTTAGAGGGACTCGACGCAATAAGAATGCGCCCGGGAATGTATATCGGCAGCACAGGTTCAAGGGGGCTGCACCATCTGCTATGGGAAATTGTCGACAACAGCATAGACGAGGCATCTAACGGTTTTTGCAGCAAGATTACAATAACCCTGAACAGCGATTTAAGCATTTCGGTAGAGGATAACGGCAGGGGAATACCCGTAGACATTCATCCCCAAAAACAGATGACGGGAGTAGAAGTTGTCTTTACAGAGCTGCATGCCGGCGGCAAGTTTTCTGACGAGAATTACAATTACAGCGGAGGTCTGCACGGAGTGGGCGCTTCGGTTGTAAACGCTCTGTCCTCTTGGCTTATAGTAGAGGTATACAAGGACGGCAAAATATATTATACCGAATTTGAAAGTAAATACGACCCTGGCACAAAAAAAATCGAATCGGGCAGAATAAAAATCCCTTTGGAAGAAAGGGGCGCAACAAAAAAGCAGGGAACACTAGTAACTTTTTTACCCGATAAAAACGTTTTTGAAAGCATTGTATATAATTTTGAAACTGTAGCAAAAAGGCTTAAAGAGCTTGCCTTTTTAAATAAAGGTCTTTTGATAGAACTGATAGATTTGCGGGGAGAGCTGCCATATAAGAAAGAATATTTTTACGAGGGCGGCTTGGTCGATTTTGTAAGCTATTTAAACGAAAACAAAAAGGTTCTTTTTGAAGAGCCGATATATATTAGCGGCTGTAACGATACATTGCAAATGAGCGCTGCATTGCAGTATAACGACGGCTATACAGAAAGCATATTTTCTTATGTCAACAATATTCCGACATCAGAGGGTGGCACGCACGAAACGGGCTTTAAATCTGCACTTACAAGGGTTTTTAACGACTATGCCAGAAATAACGGCATATTAAAGGAAAAGGACTCTAATTTTTTAGGTGAGGATTTCCGTGAAGGCATAACGGCGGTATTGTCGGTTAAAATGAAAAATGTTCAGTTTGAAGGGCAGACAAAAACAAAATTGGGCAACCCCGAAGCCCGCTCGCTGATTGAAAATATTACTGTGGAAAAATTAAGCTCTTTAATCAATTCCCGCGGGTACGGCAAAATTATGGAATCTGTTATGCAAAAAGCCGTATCAGCCGCAAAAGTCAGAGAGGCATCACGTAAGGCTAAGGAAATTACCCGCCAAAAAAACAGCATAGAAAATGCCAATCTGGTTGGCAAATTAAGCAGCTGTACCGGTAAAAAAGCAGAGCTTAACGAGCTGTTTATAGTAGAGGGAGATTCTGCCGGCGGCAGCGCAAAACAAGCAAGGGACAGAAAGTTTCAGGCAATACTTACGTTAAAGGGAAAGCCGCTGAACGCCGAAAAAAAGAGAATAGACCAAGTGCTTGCCAATGAAGAAATAAGGTCAATTATTTCTGCTATCGGTACAGGAATCGGCGAGGACTTTTGTCTTGACAACTTAAAATACTATAAGGTCATTATATTAGCCGATGCCGATCAGGACGGCGCACATATAAGGTCTATCCTTCTTACGCTGTTTTTCAGATATATGAAAGAGTTAATCAACGAAGGGCATATTTATATAGGGCAGCCTCCTCTTTACAAAGTAGCGTACAGAAACAAAACGCAATACGCTTATGACGATAAAGAACTTGAACGCTTTACTAAAAACTTAGGAAAGGGTTATACCATACAAAGATATAAGGGACTCGGAGAAATGAACCCCGAACAGCTTTGGGATACCACTATGGACCCTGCGGCAAGAAAACTGCTCCGTGTTACTTTGGAAGACGCAACCGAATGTGAAAAGCTGATAACCGTACTTATGGGCGACAATGTCGAAGCGAGAAAAAAATATATATCGGAATATGCCAATTTTAACAAAGTAGACGAGTTTATCAGCGAAGCAAGCGTTTAGTCTTTTTAAGCCGAAGGAGAATTTAATGGCAAAACAAATAGAAATATCAGATTTAAATCCTAATATACAAGATAGCAGTTTAGATCAGGTTATCCATAATTCAATGATACCGTATGCGGAATATGTAATACTTGACAGGGCGCTGCCCCGTGTTGAAGACGGGCTTAAACCCGTTCAAAGACGCATACTCTTTACAATGCGCGAGCTTTCCATCACGCCTGACAAGCCTTACCGTAAATCAGCAAGAATAGTAGGCGACTGTCTCGGTAAATATCATCCCCATGGGGACAGGTCTGTTTACGATGCAATGGTCAGAATGGCACAGCCCTTTAGTATGCGTATGCCGCTTGTAGACGGACATGGCAATTACGGCTCTGTAGACGGGGATTCCGCCGCTGCAATGCGTTACACAGAGGCAAGGCTTATGCCGCTTGCAATGGAGCTTTTAAAGGATTTAGATAAAGATACCGTTAAGTTTTCCCTTAATTTTGACGATACAATGTTAGAGCCTGATATGCTGCCGGGCAAATACCCCAATCTTTTGGTAAACGGAGCAACAGGCATTGCCGTAGGGCTTGCAACAAACATACCGCCTCACAATTTGGCAGAGACAATAGATGCCGTAACGGCATTTATAGATAACAAGAATATATCTTTAAAAGAGATTATGAAAATAATCAAAGGTCCTGATTTTCCGACAGGCGGCTATATTATAGCGGGTGAGGAATTAGAAAGGGCATACGAAACCGGCAAAGGCAGGATAATGCTGCGTGCAAAAATAGAAATAGAAAACGCAGAAAACGAAAAAAAGAATATAGTAATTACGCAGCTGCCTTATCAGGTAAACAAAGCAAACCTGTTGCAAAAAATACTTGAACTTAAAGAAAACAAAAAGGATTTATTTGCCGGCATATACGATATAAGCGACGAATCTGACAGAAGCGGAATGCGTGCGGTTATAAAAATCAGAAAAGACTATGACCCTCAAGCCATATTAAAGGAGCTGTATAGATATAGCGATTTAGAAACTTCTTACGGAATAAATATGGTGGCAATTGCCGACGGAAAGCCGCAGCAAATGGGGCTTTTGGATATTATTCATTATTATGTTAATTATCAAAAAGAGGTAATACTTAGGCGTACCAAATACGAAATAAAAGAGGCAAAGGAAAGGGAGCATATATTAGAGGGGCTGATAATTTGCATAAGGAATATTGACGAAGTCGTAAAGGTAATAAAATCTTCTAAGAACACCACAGAGGCAAGGGCAAATTTAAGGGAAAAATTTAATTTAAGCGAAAAGCAGGCGCAGGCTGTGCTTGATATGCGCCTTGCAAGGCTAACCAATTTAGAAATATTTAAACTTGAAGAAGAGCTTAAAGGTCTGAAAGAGCTTATAGAGCAGTTGCAAAGAGTATTAGACAGCAAAAAGGCGCTTAAAGAAGTTATAAAAAAAGAGCTTCAAAGCATTAAAAGGCAGTTTAAGGACGAGCGCCGCAGCATAGTAGTAAAAAGCTCTGAACAGGCAGAGGTATTGTACGCCGCAGACCAAGACGAAAAAATAGAAAGCTATATGGTAGCGGTAAGCGCCGACGGCAGAATAAAACGTGTGCCGATTAAAAATTATAATATGTCTAACAAAAACCTTACGGGAAAATCTTCTGAAAGTGAAATAGCCTGCTGCCTGATAGAGACGCAAAGCAATTGTACCGTAATGATGTTTACCGATAAGGGGAATTGTTATAAAGTTGATTGCTCACAGCTTGCAGAATGTAAATATAAAGAAAAAGGGCAGCTTTTATCTGAAATAACAAGCTGTCTGCCCGAAGAAAAAGTAGTATTTATATATCCGTTTTTGGACGAGCTTGCAGACGGCAATTTGATATTCTTTACAAAACAGGGCTATGTAAAAAAATCGCCGTGGCCTGATTACAATCTATTAAAATCGTCTTTTGCCGCTATCAAGCTTAAAGAGGGAGACGAGGTTGTAAATATAGAAAATGACGCTAAAGGCACAAGTATGCTCTTTATTACGTCAAAGGGAATGTGTCTTAACGCTTCTAAGGATGATTTGCCCTCTCAGGGCAGAATTGCCGGCGGGGTGCGGGGCATAAGCTTAGTCGATTCCGACTATGTTATTTTTGCCGCTCAGGTTTCTAATGAAGGCAATATTATTGCCGTAACCGACAAGGGAATGTTCAAGAAAACCAAAATATCCGATTTTGAAGTAATAGGCAGATACAGAAAGGGCGTAAAGTTTACCGATTTAAAGGGAGATGCGGGCAGCAAGCTTATATTTGCAAATTATGTGATTTTTCCATTTGAAATTGCCGTTACCGGCGCAGATGAGCTTGTCGTACTCTCTACCGACGAGATACCCTCTGAAAGCAGGCTGTCTAAGGTTAAGGGACTAAGCGGTTACAAAAAGGGCTTTAAGGCAAAAAGAGCTTATATGCACAGAAACAGCGCCCAATATATCACAATATAGACAAAATAATGGTAAATGGGGACGGTAATATTACCGTCCCCATTTTTACATTTTAAAATTTATCTTTTAATACCGCTCCATGATTTGCGGCTGTTACCGCTTCGCTGTATCTTAACAGGTAACCGCTTGCTGCGGTTTGCCTTACCTTTAATCTTTTTCGTCTTGCGTTAAGCTCTTTTGCAGGCACATTGGCAGATATTTTACCCTTATTAATATCTATTTCTATTATATCTCCGTCTTCAATAAGCGCTATATTTCCGTTTATTGCGGCTTCGGGGCATATACTGCCCACAGCAAAGCCTTTTGACGTTCCGCCTATTCTGCCGTCTGTTATAACCGCAGTTTTATTTTCAAGCCCCATACCGCTGATTGCCGCACAGACAAGCCTCATCTCTCTCATTCCGGGAGAGCCTTTGGGACCTTCATACCTTATTACAAGGCAATCACCCTCGCCCACACTTTGTGAGTGCAAAGCGTACAGAGCATCTTCTTCGCTGTTAAATACCTTTGCAGTGCCTTTAAATTCAAGGTTTTTTTCAGATACAAACAGTCTTCTTATAAAACAGCCTTCTTCCGCAATGTTTCCGAACAGCAGCGCCACAGCGCCTTTTTTCATATATGCTTTGCCGATTTTCCGTATAATGTCTTCGTTTAATATCGAGCTTTTTCTATACAAAGCCGAAAGCGGCTTGTTTAAAATTGTAAGAGCGGTGCCGTCAATCAGCTTTTGGGTATTTAATTCTTTTAATACCGCCATAACGCCGCCTGCACTGTCAAAGTCTTCCATATAATAATCGTTCATAGGCGCAAGCATTACGATAGAAGGTGTTTTTGCGGAAATGTTTTCAATAAAGCTGTAACTGAAAAGCTTTTCGCTTATTTCAAGTTCGTGCCTTAATGCTATAAGGTGCATAATAGAGTCTGGGCTTCCTCCCGTTGCCATAATAAACCTTAACGCATTGGTAAGAGAGGCAAGAGAAAGTATTAATTTAGGCGTAATATTTTGTTTTAATATGTTTATAACCTGAGCGCCTGACTGTTTGGCAAGCATAAATCTTTTTGCGCAGCCCTTAGGCAATGTGGCGCTAAAGGGCAGTGAAAGTCCCAATACCTCTGTCAAACAACACATTGTGTTAGAGTTGGACATTTCGCTACCGCTGCCGGGCAGACCGCAAAACTCGTTTTCTATCTCTTCAAGCTCAGCCGCCGTAATTTTTCCCGATTTTACGGCATAAACAGCTTCCAAAAGCTGAGAATAGCCTATTTTTTTACCCTTATAAATACCTGCGGTGGAAATCCCCGGGCTTACAAATATGCAGGGCAAATTAACACGCACGGCGGCGATAAGCATAGCGGGTATAGTGCTGTCGCAGCTTCCCACAAATACCAAAGCATCAAAGCCGCTCGCATGGGCTAAGGATTCTATAGAATCCGCTATAAGCTCACGTGAAGGCAGCAGATATTTGCCCGACAATCCACCTATAGAGCTGCTGCCGACGCTCATTACGGAACATAGCACGGCATTTGCGCCTTCTGATATTATTCCTTCGCATATACAGTTTAAAAATTTGTCTAAATCGCTGTGTGCGGGGACGGTCTGATTGTGTGAATAGATAACGCCGACAACAGGTTTATTCAATTGATTGTCGGTTACTCCCATAGATTTATAAAGAGAACGTCGTGGAGCGTTTTCAACATTTCTTGTAAGCAGATTTTCCATAATAATCCTTAATTAGAGCTTCCCATATTATATAGAAATCAATCATTGGCAATGCAGTCTATAACCGCATGGTAAATATCCGTTTCGCTTCCTTTTGATAAATATTCGAATGCCTTGTCGGCTTCGCTGAATTTAAAAATTTTGCTCTGCACGGTAGATAAATCAACATTTTTGGTTGCCAGCATATTTATTGCGCTGTCAATATTGCCGTAACCGTTTCTGATACAAGTAATTGTAAGTTGTTTGTTAAGGGCTTCCTTTAAATCTGCGTAAAGGCCCTCAATTAAGAATCCTGTAATGCCGAGTATGCCGCCGCTTCTGATATATTTTAATATATTATTTATACTGATATTGACTCCGCTTATATATATGGCATATTTTGCCAGTCTGCCGCCGGTTATCTCATTTATTTTTTTGTCTAAATCTGTATCATTGGCAGAAAGCGTATAATATAT
>JAQVSX010000019.1 GCA_028700355.1 Clostridia bacterium | reverse complement strand
ATTTGTCCCTTGCCGATATCAATGGAAATATTTCTACCTTCTATGCGCCTTATTACGCCTGTAAAGATTTCGTTTTCTTTTTCGGAAAATTCTTCCAACGCTACATTTTTTTCTGCCTCTCTCAATTTTTGAAGCATTACCTGTTTAGCTGCCTGCGCTGCTATTCTGCCAAAAGATTTTGGAGTAACCTCTTTACTGATAACATCGCCGACTTTGCTTGATTTTTTAATTGTTTGTGCATCTTCCAATGAGATTTCTTTATCAGGGTCCTCTACTTCTTCTACAATGGTTTTGTTTGCAAATACTCTGATATTATTTTTTTCGGGATTGAGTTTTACCGATATTGCAGAAGCCTCGCCGTAATGTTTTTTATATGCCAAAATCAAGGATGATTCAAGCGCCTCTAAAAATATATCTTTATTTATGCCTTTTTCTCTTTCTAAATCTTCTAATGCCAAAAAGAAATCCTTATTTATCATTTCTTCCTCCGATTAAAAATTAATTTTTAATGTTATTTTAGCCGTATCTTGACGGTTTATTTGTAAAATTTCGTCTTTTATCTTTACTTTTAAAATGTCATCGCAGAAGCTTAACAATGTTCCATCAATTTTTTTGCTGCCATTAAATGGTGCAAAAAATTTAATTTCTATTTCTTTACCTAAATTTCTTTCAAAATCTGCATTGTTTTTTAAAGGTCTGTCAAGTCCTATGCTTGAAACATTTAAAGTATAGGTTTTGTTATCGGTAGGATTTAATTCATCAAGCGGTGCGTCTATCAGTTTATGCAGTTTTTCGCAATCCTTTATTGTTACCGCTCCTTCATCTGTATATATAAATATGGTTAAATTCATACCGTCGTATTTCTTTTTATATTCTATATCCGCAATATTAAGATTGAGCTGTTTAGCATAAGGAGTTATCACTTCGCCAATTTTTTTTATTATATCAGCAGTCATTAAAAAACCTCCGTATAATGAATTGAGAGCGGGCACAACCCACTCTCTTACAATAATAATATCATATTGTACTAATAAAGTATATCATAACAAATATTAATTGACAAGCATTTTCTTTAATAAAATATTTCAGAATTATTCTTCGTTTTCTTTTGTTTCTAATTCAATATTTATCAAATCACCTATGGAAGCAGCTGCGTTGTCATTACTTGACCACTCTCTCAGCTCAGAAGGATCTCTCTTTATTCTGGGCTTTCTTGCGGCAACTGTTTTCTTTTCATTGTCTCCATCTGTCTTTTTAGACGGTTTGACAATACCGCCCTCTGGCTCAGGCAATAAAGCTTTAATACTGAGCGTAAGCTTCTGGGCATCGGGTTTTACTTCAATTACCTTTGCTTCGATTTCATCACCGACTTTTAACGCAGTTGCGGGGTTTTCAATCCATTCGTGAGTTATCTGCGACACATGAACAAGACCGTCTATTCCCGGTTCTACCTCTACAAAAGCTCCGAAAGGCGCTATGCGTACTACCTTGCCGTTTATTATGCTGCCCTCGGGGTATTTTTCAGCGGCAAGTTCCCAAGGTCTTGGTTGAAGCTGTTTATAACCTAAGGAAATATGCTGCTTTTCGTCGTCTATTTTAAGTATAACAAATTCGTAAGTATTATTTTTTTCAAGTACATCTTCCGCCTTTTTAACATTTGTCCAAGCAAGGTCTGAAATATGCGCAAGACAATCAAATCCGTTTACGTTTACAAAAGCGCCGAATTCGGTAAACCTTACAACCTTGCCTTCTACAACCTGTCCGACCTCTATGCTTTCAAAAAATGCTTTGATTGCGGCGTTTCTTGCTTCGTCCCTTTTTTGACGTTCTTCTAAAATAACATCTTTAGCGGAAGCAATAATAGTTTTGCCTTTTACCTCAATCAATTTAACCTTTAATTCTTTATCGTTATATCTTTCAAACTCTTCGGGTTTTACATACCCCATGCGTATAAGTGATGACGGGATAAACACATTAAAACTGCCAAATTTAGAAACAAGACCACCTTTATTAAATCCGTTAATTTTTATACGGAATAATTTGCCGTTTTTAAATTCTTCTATCAAAGCATCGTCTCTTTGATTTATAAAAAATTGTTTTCTGGAAAGCTGCAATGGTGAAGTGTTTGTTACGACAACATCTATAACATCGCCTACATTAAATTTGGTCTTATCGTATTGAGAATCTATTTCTATATGATCCTTAGAAAGAAAGTAATCACTTTTTCTTGTCCCTATCGCAAGCGATAAGCCTTCGTCCTCAATTAATGCGATAATGGCTTTAACAACCTGACCTTTTTTGAAATGAGTTTCTTTTTTGTCCATTTCTTTAATAGCCTGATCCATAGAAGTAATAACGCTTTCTTTTTTAGTCTCTTTTTCAGCTATTTCTTTTTGTTCCTGTACTTCGACAGCACTTTCAGTCTTTACTTCCTGCTGCTTTTCAATCACTTCATTAACTTGATTTTCTTCTGTTTGTAATACTGTCTTTTCTTCTGTTTCAGTTTTTACAACATCTTCAACATTCAAATTTACCGTCTCTTTTTCAGTAGAAGCAGAATTTTCATCCAAATTCGCTTTAACCACTTGCTCCATGCTCAAATAAACCTCCTTAATCAACTCATTTGGAGTTGATGCACCCGCAACAATTGCAACTTTATTATATTTATTTATTATGTCAACAATGTCAATTTCATTGGGATATTCAATTGAAAAGACATTATCACATTCATTTTTACAGAGGCTTTTTAGCTTTTGCGTATTGCTACTGCTCTTTCCGCCGATAACAATTATGCAATCGTTTTCACGAGCTAATTGTATAGCCTCTTTCTGGCGCATAACAGTAGTATAACAAATAGTATTAAAAACTTCAACTATTTTCTTATCGTCGACAATATATTTCAAAATATTTTCAAATTTTTCAGGTGAAAATGTAGTTTGAGCAAGTACACAGATTTTGCTGTAACCACTTAAATCAATTTTTTCACAATCTTCATCGCATATTATTGCACTGTTATCACACCAGCCGTTTATGCCGATAACTTCGGGATGGTTTTTATCTCCTATAATTACAATCTGATAACCCTTTTTGTAATATTTCTCAGCCTTTTTCTGTATGTTTTTAACATACGAGCATGTTGCGTCGACGAGATTTAAACCTTTTTCAAAAATTTTACTGTAAACATCCTTCCCCACTCCGTGAGAACGAATTATAACAGTGCCACTGTCAATTTCATCTAAACTGTCAATTTTTTTTATACCATTATTTTTAAGATGTGAAATTACAGCGGGATTATGTATCAATTCGCCTAATATATATATATTTTTATCTTTTACGGCAAGCGCGGTCTCTACTGCCTTTTTAACTCCCATACAAAACCCGCTGTGCTTTGCTACTGTAATCTTCATTTCTTTTTGATATTTATTTTATATTCCTTTAATTCTTTTATAACTTCTTTCATTTTATCTAGTATAATATCAGATGCTTTTACAATATTATCCTTATTTAGTTTCAGATTTTCAATATTGAAAGGCTTGCCTATCATCAGTGTATTTCTTCTGAAAATATGAGGTCTTTTATCAAAGATTACGGGAATTACAGGGACATTTGTAGAAAGCGCAAACAAAGACGCTCCGTGTTTTATTTTCCCTATTTTTTCACCCTTGGGTTTTTTTCTTGTACCTTCGGGAAAAACAACAATTTTGTTGCCCTTTTTTAATACAGCTATAACCTCTCTTATAGTTGAAGGCTTAACATTTTCTCTGTCAACGGGTATTGCACCTAATTTTTTAAATAATTTGCCGAGTATCTTTAAGTTTACGACTTCTTTTTTGCCGAGTATATTCATTTTATATGGAATAGCCTTATAAATAATCGGTATATCCCAGCCCGAATAATGATTGCTTACAATAATGCAGCCTTCATCAATAAGGTTTTCTTTTCCAATTACCTTTGTAGGAAAAAAAACTCTTACGATAAAATTAGTTATCATTCTCATAAATTTAAAAAGCATAATATTGTAGTTATTCCTTAGATATGTTTATTATTGACAATACTTTTTCGCAAACCTGCTCAATATTTAAATTGGTAGTATCAATCAATATTGCGTCCTCTGCCTTAATCAGAGGTGCAAAATCTCTGTTTTTATCGTTTTCGTCCCTTATCATAATACTTTTTAATATTTCATCAAAGCTTTCGTCCTGTCCCTTTTCCCTTAAATCCAAAAGCCTTCTCTTTGCCCTTTCCTCAGGTATAGCGGTAATATAAAACTTATAATCGGCATTTGGCAAAACAAAACTGCCTATGTCTCTGCCGTCCATAATAACGGAATTTTGCCGTGCTATTTCTCTTTGAATTTCCACAAGCATAAGTCGCACTTCTTTTATTTTAGAAATATCAGATGCCGCCTGCGATATTTTATGCCTGCGTACTGATTCAGATACATCTTTGCCGTCAAGCATAATATGCTGCACGCCGTCTATGTATTTTATATCTATTTTAGTATTTTTAAGTAATTTTAAAACTGCATTATAATCGTTGGGGTCAATGTCGTTTTCTAATGCCTTAAATGCAACTGCCCTGTACATAGCACCGGTATCAAGATACATTAACCCCAACTTTTCGGCTATGATTTTAGAGACTGTGCTTTTACCTGCTCCCGCCGGTCCGTCTACGGCAATATTTATATTCTTCATAAAAAATTCCTCATAAATTTATTTGACGCATGAGTCGCCGGCAAGAAAACCGGTTGACAGCGCCGTTTGTATATTAAAGCCGCCGGTAAGGGCGTCTATATCTATTACCTCTCCGCAAAAATAAAGTCCTTCAACTACTCTGCTTTGCATAGTAGATGGAATAATTTCCTTTACCGAAACACCTCCGCTTGTAACAATGGCGTATTCTATATCGTCAAGGCAATGCGCTGTAAAGGTAAGGTTTTTAAGCAGATTTGCAAGATACCGCCTTTCAATTGCTGTTACAGCGTTGCATTGCTTGTCAGGATTTATTTTTGACAGATTAATTATAATTGGTATAAGGCTTTTTGGCAACAAATCATCAAGCGAATTTTTAAATAACTTATTTTTTGCTTCTAAAAAATCTCTGTTAATGCGGTTTATCAACTTATTTTCTTCAAGTGCGGGCTTTAAATCTATTATAATCTTAATTCCGTCAATATAAAACTTGTTTATAAACGCAGACATAGATAGAGCCAACGGCCCCGAAATGCCTTTATGTGTAAAAAGCAGTTCCCCCATACCTTCAAAAATCTTTTTTCTGCCTAGCGCCCTTACCTTAACATTTTTAAGCGTAAGCCCCGCAAGCGCTTCGACATCTTCTTTTAATATTATTTGGCAAAGAGACGGCAACAGCTGCGTTACAGTATGACCTAAACCTTTTATTATGTCAAACATCTCTCCACTGCTTCCCGTTGAAGAATATGATTTTCCGCCGCTGCAAATTATAACCTTATCTGCTGATATTATTCCGCTGTCAGTCATAATATCAAAGCCGCCGCCGCTATTTGTTATATTTTTACAGGCAGTATTATATAGTATTTTTACGCCGCAATCATTTAAATATCTTTCAAACGCAGCAATTATATCAGAAGACTTATCACTTTGCGGAAATACTCTGCCGCCCCTTTCAGTCTTTAAAGGGCAGCCCAGCCTTTCAATCAAATCAATTGTATCGTCGGGAGAAAAAGCGTTTATAGCGCTATACAGAAATTTTTGGTTAGTTACAACATTGTTTAAAAATTCTCTCTTATCGCAATTATTGGTTATATTGCATCTGCCCTTGCCCGTGATAAACAACTTCTTTCCAATTTTACGGTTTTTTTCAATCAGTATAACATCGGCGCTTTTTGATGCAGCAGCCGCCGCCATAATTCCCGCAGGCCCTCCTCCTATTACGGCAATTTTCACAATGCTATATCTCCGTTAAAATTATTTATAGCGCCGTAATCGGTAAGGTCAAGGTTAAGCGGAGTTACTGTAATATAATTATGAGAGCTTAGCACTATATCGCAATCGGGGGGATTATCTGCAAGTATATGCGGCAATCCGTCAAGAATATAACCCTCGTCTTTGCCGTTTGCCTTATAGGCTATATACCTGTCGTTATACTTTTCTCTTCCTAAGGGCGTTATTTTTACTCCCTTTATTTTATCGGGCATGCAATCGGGGAAATTTATA
Source organism: Clostridia bacterium (assembly GCA_028700355.1). Lineage (GTDB taxonomy): Bacteria > Bacillota > Clostridia > Christensenellales > HGM11417 > STF1-284. Next base: position 2,049 of record JAQVSX010000019.1, on the reverse strand, counting down.
TTAAGTGCATATTTAGCCGCAGAAAACTCCCTTAACTTACTGATATTTTTTACCGCAAAGCTTGCGGCATAATCAAAATGCCATCCGCCCTTGCCGCCGTAGGAAAGAGCAAGTGCGCTGTATCCGCCTATGACTGCCTCTAATGCAGCTCCCACTGTACCGGAATACAGCACATCTGTACCTAAATTTCTGCCGTGGTTTATGCCTGATATTACTATATCAATATCATTTTTTGCTATATAGCTTATTCCGAATTTAACGCAATCTGCTGGAGTGCCGCTAACGCTGTAACACATTGCGCCTTGCACTAAATCAACCTTTTTATATTTAAACGGTGTTTTAAGAGAAGTTGAATGTCCGCTGCCCGAACGCTCGCTGTCGGGAGCGGCAACAATAACATCATTTTCTTTAATAAAAGCCTTAATTAATGATAATAAGCCTTCGGCATATATACCGTCGTCATTGGTTATAAGTATTTTCAAGTATTATCTCCTGAACCCTATACATTATATATTATTAATAGAATATGCATTATATATACTTTTTGCGCCAAGGCGCAAATTTTTTAACTAAAAAAAATTAAGACAAACCAAAATTTACCGATTTGTCTTTACTGATGTAATAATTTTTGTATCGCCAAAAGCGCTTTATCTTTGCCCGTTTTTTTGGTGTTAGAAACTGCTGTAATATTATCCTGTCCTACCTTTAAAACTGCGGCAATTTCCCTTATATTTAAATATGTATTACTTTTACTTATTTTATCGGCTTTTGTGGCAAAAATAATAAAAGGTATCTGTTTTGCATACAGGTAATTAGATAACTGTATATCAAGCTGCGAAGGGCTGTGTCTGATATCCACAAGCATAATTACCGCCTTTAAAGAGCTTTCAGCGGAAAAATAACTATCTATCAGCTCTCCCCATTTTTTTATTTCAGATTTAGGCGCTTTTGCATAGCCGTAGCCGGGTAAATCCGTCAGAATAAATCCGCCCATATCAAAATAATTTATAAGCCTTGTTCTGCCGGGCTGAACAGATGTACGGGCAATCTTGCTGCCCCCGAGCATATTTATAAAACTGCTTTTGCCGACATTAGATTTTCCCGCAACGGCAATCTGTGCTTTTTCGCTGCTGTAAAAGCCGTTGCTGTCAGATGCTGATTTAATAAATGTAGGATTTTTTATAATCATAATAACTTAAATCAATGCTTGCTTAAAAACATTATTAATGTTGTCAACCAATACAATATCAAGCTCTTTTTTTATGTTTTCGGGAATTTCAGCAATATCTTTGCTGTTTTCACGGGGAATAAGCACCTTTTTTATTCCCATTCTGTGAGCGGCAAGCGTTTTTTCCTTTAAGCCGCCTATTGAGAGTATCTTGCCCCTTAAAGTAATTTCTCCCGTCATTGCAACATCTTTGTTGACCGCCTTTTTAGTTAGAGCAGAAAAAATAGCTGTAGCAATGGTAATGCCTGCGCTCGGTCCATCTTTGGGAACGGCACCTTCCGGCACATGTATATGAATATCATAATCAGTAAACAAAGTATAGTCAAGCCCGTATTCCTGAGCGTGAGAACGTATAAATCCTAAAGCGGTTTTTGCCGATTCTTTCATTACATCGCCCAAATGACCGGTAAGCATTATCTCCCCTTTTCCCTTCATTATCTGTACTTCTATTGTAAGCGTCTTACCGCCAAGCGATGTCCATGCAAGGCCTGTTGCCGCCCCTATTTCATTAATTTCGTTTTTTTCTTCGTTTTTAAATTTAGGCACTCCCAGCATTTTTTCCAGCATTTCGGTGTCAATGATTATCTTTTGTTGTTTTAAATTTACATTTTTCTCAACAAAATTTTTTGCAACCTTTCGGCACAAATTTGCTATTTCCCTTTCCAAATTTCTAACACCGGATTCCCTTGTGTAATCCTGAATAATTCTGGTTATTATATCGTCAGATAATATTATGCTGTTAACATAAATTCCGTTCGCCTCAGCTTGTTTGGGCAGCAAATATCTCTTAGCAATTTGCAATTTTTCTTCTTCGGTATAGC
>JAQVSX010000018.1 GCA_028700355.1 Clostridia bacterium | reverse complement strand
CTTCCACAATAGAATTCTGCCACAGCGTAGACTTAAATTATGTATCCTGCTCACCTTTCAGAGTTCCCATTGCACGCCTTGCGGCAGCACAGGCAAACATCAAAAACCCGCGCAAATAAATAAAAAGTATTGTAAAAAAAGACCGCATTAGTGCGGTCTTTTTTGATGCATTTTTATTGATTTACCATCCAATCCGCATACAGACCGTAACCTCGTGTAGGGTCGTTTACAAAAACATGAGTTATTGCGCCGCAAAGCTTTTCGTCCTGTATAATAGGGCTGCCGCTCATACCCTGAACTATGCCTCCCGTTACCGAAAGCAGACGGCTGTCTGTAATTTTTATTACCATACTTCTGTCGCCGGGTTTTGCCTGAAAATTGGTTTTTACTATCATAATTTCAAACTTTTGGGGTGTGCTGCCGCAAAGCGTTGTCAGTATATATGCTTTTCCGGGTTTTACCTTAGAGCGGGGCATTATTTCTATGGGCTCTTTATATAAATCGTTTTGGGGTATTTCGTCAAACTGCCCGTAAACGCCGTAAATAGAATTCTTATCAATCTTTCCGAAAGGCTTATTGTTTTTCATAATCAGCCCTTTAATTTCTCCCGGCTTGCCCCTTTCTCCCTTCACGCAGCCCGCAATGCTACAATTTAATACATTGCCGCCCGTAATCAGCAACAGGTTTTTTGTGTCTGCGTCAATTACGGGATGCCCCAAAGCCGCAAATCTGTTGTTTTGTCTGACAAAGGTCAGCGTGCCTACCCCAAAGGTATCCTGCCTTATCCAAAGGCCCGTTTTATATACGCCGTTTAAATCCTTAGCAGAATTTATTTTTGTTTCAATATTTTGATTCTGCCTTCTCAGCTGCGCACTTAGCGTCCTGCCCCGGTTGCTATCAAGATTGATTATGTTTGTAAGCTCTTCCGCTGTGTTTATTTCCTGTCCGTCAATTTTAAGCAGTATATCGCCTACTTGAATGTCGTTGTCTTTGTTGGGGTCTACAAGTCCTTTATCTGTTACGACTTCGGTTTTGCCTATTATTATAAGTCCCAAAGTCTTAAATTCAAAGCCTAAGGGCATACCGCCGACATAAACAGATTCCCTCGCTTTTATGGCGGGCAGCGCTTCTCCCGAATTATTGAAGGCGCATTTATCAAAGTAATTTAAACCGTTTATGTTATTATTTTCTATGCTTTCGCCGTAAGTATTAAATGTTGGGGATATGTGATTGGAAGATTGACTTATATATAAATAAGATATATTGATATAAATATTCAGCAGCAAAGCCGCAAAAGTAATAGCAACAATTTTATAAGCCTTTGTCATAAAAAACATTCCTTTCGCATATTTGTTATAGTCTGTTATAGTTTAGATATTTCAGGCAAAAATATTCTTGCATTACCGTTGCAAAAATATGCTTTGGGAGCTTTTTTGTTAATTATTACATTTTTATAAATTGATTTGACTTTTTATGCACAAAATACTATGATATATATTATATTTTAAATGGAGGACCGCAATGAATTTGAGCAGCTTTGAAGCAGATATTGATATTGTTATTGTTCAGTTAATCCGCCTTTTAGTGGCAGCTCTTTGCGGCGTATTGATTGGCTTTGAAAGAAAAACCCGTATGAAAGAGGCGGGCTTACGCACGCATGCCATAGTGAGCTTAGGCTCGGCTTTGTTTACAATAATTTCTATATACGGATTCAGCGCAAACCACGACTCATCGAGAGTAGCTGCCCAAATAGTAACGGGCATAGGTTTTTTAGGTGCGGGAATGATAATTTTCCGCAGAAATACATTGCACGGCCTTACCACAGCGGCGGGAATATGGGCAACTGCGGGCATAGGTATGGCAATGGGCGCAGGTTTGTATGAGGTCGGGCTTTTCGCTACCGTAATTATATTGCTGTTTCAATATTTGCTCCATTCAAAATTTAAAATATTTCAAATGAAAAAAACTACAACGCTTATTATTGAATGCGATGCAAATGCCGAATCTATAGAAATAATTGAAAAGCTTTTTAATGTTAAAGATGTTTACCGCACAAAAATAACAAAAAACGGCGGGGAAATATCTATGACTGTTACAATAAAAACTTACAGCGAATTCAGCGTAGAAACGCTGTTAAAATATGTTAAGGAAAACTCCTTTATTAAAAAGATAGACAATACCGAAGATGTTTAATGAATATGCCGCAAGTAAAACTTGCGGCATATTATATAGTTAGTTAAATAATATACGAAAAATGCTAAAACCTTAGCTTTATCTTTTCAAGTATTTTTGTTTCCAGCCTTGAAATCTGCACCTGAGAAACATTTAATATTTTAGCCACCTCGCTTTGAGTCATATCTCTGAAATACCTTAACATAATAATTTTTTTTTCTCTTACCGTAAGCTCTGAAAGTATGGTTTTAAGTACGATTTTTTCGACAGTGTCTTCGGTATTATCGTTTATTATTAGTTTATCGATAAGGTTTAACGAACGCTCGTTGCCGTCGTCGCTTTTTTCAAAAAGTGATATCGGCATTTTTACACATTCCATGGCGAGTATAACATCGTCGGAAGAAACTGAAAGATGAGACGCAATTTCTTCTATTGTAGGTTCCCCGCCTTTATTTCTGCAGCTTTCCAGATATTTATAGATTTTATTGTAAAGCACCTTTAACGAGCGTGAAACCTTTATATAGCCGTCATCACGTAAAAATCGTTTAATTTCGCCCGTTATCATAGGGACGGCATAGGTTGAGAATTTTACATTGTAAGTAAAATCAAAATTTTTAATCGCTTTTATAAAGCCCATACTTGCCAATTGAAAAAGGTCGTCATATTCGACTCCTTTGTTGTAAAACCTTTTTATTATAGATTTTAACAGAGGCGTATTTTCAACAAGCAATGTTTCCTTTGCCTGCTGATTACCTTCCTTTGCCTGTAAAAGCAATTTTGCAGTTTGAGTATAATCAAGCATTACAAATCCTTATATTACTTGCCGCTATTGCCGAATATTTTTGTCATATATACTACCGTGCCCTTGGGAGTGTTGTTTTCCACATGCAGACTGTCCATAAATGTTTCCATTACAGTAAAGCCCATTCCGGACCTTTCGTCCTCGGGGCAGGTAGTGTAAAAAGGTTGCATTGCCTTTTCGATATCGGCTATGCCTTTTCCGCTGTCCGAAACCTTAATATGTAGTTTTTCGCCCTCGATGCCGCAAAAAATTTCTATATAATCATCTTCGCTGTCATAGGCATGGACTTTGCAGTTTGTAACAGCTTCGCTTACCGCTGTTTTTACATCGTTCATTTGCTCTATTGTGGGGTTAAGCTGCATTATAAAAGCAGCGATTGCATTGCGTGCAAAGTATTCGTTTACAGATTTTGATTTAAACCTTATTGTTGCTTCGTTGTTAAATTTCATAATCATATAACCTCGTTTTTAATCTTGGGCATTATTTGGTATAGCCCCGACATCCGCAAAATTTTTTCGACCTGAAAGCAGGGGTTTTGTATAAATACTTTTTTATTTTGTCGGCTCAGCTTTTTATATCTGCCGATAAACATTCCGACACCGGTACTATCCATAAACGCAAGGTTGGATAAATCAAACACTGCGCTTTTGTAACTGTATTTATCAAGCGCTGTATCTATCCTGTGCTTTGCGGAAGCGGCATTGTATTCGTCTAGCTCTCCGCTTAAATAAATTATCAGTACATCTCTCTTAATCAAAAAATCTATATTCATTTTCAACCTCTTGCCAAAAAATAAGTAAAAAATTAAGCATAATTATATTGATAAGCTGCATTATATGTGGGGCTTTAACTTTTATTACAGAAAAACAAAATTTTTATATTATAATGTGGTTAAATTAAATACTAACATTTTTTATTTAAGTTATTTTATTTTAATGTGTCGATTATTAAGAGAATAGAGAGAATTTCTAAATATTTTTTATTTAAAATACTTAGGTTAATTTTGTTGACAATTGAGCGATTATATAGTATATTTTTATAGCGTTGTTTATAAGTTGCAAAACCTATTTACTGCAATAGCGGGGTGTAGCGCAGCTGGTAGCGCACATGGTTTGGGACCATGGGGTCGGGAGTTCGAGCCTCTTCACCCCGACCAGTATAAACATAAGCGGCGTAAATTATATGGGGGCCTTTAGCTCAGCTGGTCAGAGCGGTCGGCTCATAACCGATTGGTCCGCGGTTCAAATCCGTGAAGGCCCACCAATTTAACGGCTTTGCAAGGCAGCAAGCCGTATAAAACAAAAGCAGTGTTAAAGCTGTAATTTTTTTTGGCCTGGTAGTTCAGCTGGTTAGAACGCTAGCCTGTCACGCTAGAGGTCGAGGGTTCGAGCCCCTTCCAGGTCGCCATATTTGCCTCGGTAGCTCAGTCGGTAGAGCAGAGGACTGAAAATCCTCGTGTCGGTGGTTCAATTCCGCCCCGAGGCACCATAAGCGTGCTGGTGTAGCTCAACGGCAGAGCAATTGATTTGTAATCAATAGGTTGCGGGTTCAAATCCCATCACCAGCTCCAGCACATTTTTTTTGGAGGGTTTCCCGAGCGGCCAAAGGGGGCAGACTGTAAATCTGTTGTCAGACGACTTCGGTAGTCCGAATCTACCACCCTCCACCAAAACAAAAATTCCACAGGTTACTGTGGGATTTTTTTTGTGTTTAGTGTAAATACAGAAAATTTCAATACTTGTTAAAATTCATTAATTTAAATATATATTGCCATATTATTTGTCATTAAAGCTTTTTCATAGTCTTTTTTCAACATTTTTCGGGTAACAGTATTTATTCTTGCAAAATCGTTTGACATATAATATTGTTAAGATTAAAATAAATAACGATTGTTAAAAAAAGCATAAAAAAATAACATTTTAGTAGGTGCAAAAGATGACTCAAAAAACGATTATTTTTATTGGAATAGCTATCTGCCTTTTAAGTTTTGTGTTCGTTTCTTTCCTGTACATCTGGCTTAAAAAACAAAACAGCGGAAACGCTAAAATCAAAAGCGTGGGCAAACTGATTAAAGAAGGCGCAAGGACATTTTTGCGTAAAGAATACGCCGTGCTTGCAAAATTTGCCGCAGTTGCGGCGCTGGTTATTTTCATTTTGCTGCCGTCGCCTGTATGGAATGCAGGTATATCTGATATTTTTGAAAAAAATTTAATAATGGCGCTAGCATACATTTTCGGAACGCTTTTCAGCGCAATTGCCGGCAAAATAGGCATAGAAATTGCAACGAATGCAAATGTCAAGACTGCGGAGGCGGCAAAAAAAGGCATCAGAGAAAGTTTTTTATGCGGTTTTCGAGGCGGCGCTGTAATGGGGCTTGCCGTAGTAGGAAGCAGCCTGCTCGGCATTTTGCTGCTGTTTCTTATTACCGGCAATACGACAATGCTGCTGGGTTTCAGCTTCGGAGCGTCAAGCCTTGCGCTGTTTGCTAAGGCGGGCGGAGGCATATTTACCAAAACAGCGGATATAAGCGCAGACATCACAGGAAAGGTCGAACTCGGCATACCTGAGGACGATCCCAGAAATCCCGCCGTTATAGCCGATAACGTCGGCGACAATGTGGGCGATGTTGCCGGAATGGGAGCAGATTTGTTCGATTCTCATGTGGCATCCATAGCGGCGGCGCTGGTTATCGCATCTTCGCTTATTAACAGCGTTACAAATATCACTATGATTTTTTGTTTTGCGGCAATCGGACTGCTTTGCTCTATCATAGGAATATTTACCTCAAAAATGGGCAAAAAAGGCACCCCTACGGGAGCTTTGAACAAAAACACATATGTTACAACGGGTATATTCTTTATACTTACGGCACTTGCTACATGGGCGCTTAATTTCAGCTGGCGGCTTTGGTGCGCTTCGGCGCTTGGGCTTGTAATAGGCGTAGTAATAGGCATAACCACGGACTATTTTACCAACGACACAAAACGCCCCGTCCGTCAGGTTGCAAACGCAAGCAAGACAGGTCCGGCTTTTACCATTCTTTCGGGAATAAGTTACGGCTTTTTAAGCGTGCTTCCCGCAATGGTCGGCATAGCTGTTTCCGCTTTAAGCGCATACTACATTTGCGCTCCCTTGGGCGAAGGTTATGGAATGTTCGGCATTTCGGTTGCGGCGGTAGGCATGCTTTCAATTGTAGCAATGATTATCAGCAACGATGCTTACGGCCCGATTGTTGACAACGCAAGAGGGCTTGCCGAAATGGGCAATTTAGGCGAAGACGTTATTGAAATCGCAGATAAACTTGACTCCGCCGGAAATACCGTAAAGGCTATAACCAAAGGATTCGCAATCGGCGCTGCGGGACTTACCGTAATTGCGCTGCTCGGCGCTTTTTTAAGTGAAATCAACGCTGCGGCGGCACTGACGGGCAGAAGTTTAATCAGCGGATTTGACGTTATGAATCCTTTGGTATTTTTCGGTCTGCTGATAGGAGCCGCTGTGCCTGCAGTTTTCAGCGCTTTGCAGATTCTCGGCGTTGATAAAAATGCGCAGAGAATGATAGCAGAAATTCACCGTCAGTTTAAAGAAATAGACGGTTTAAAGGAAGGTAAAGAAGGCGTTTGCCCCGATTACGCAAAATGTATTGAAATAGCGACAAAGGGTGCGCTTAAAGAACTTATACCTGCGGGATTGTTTGCAATACTGTCAACCATGATTGTCGGCTTTGTAGGCGGAGTATATGCAGTGGGCGGATTTCTTGTGGGCAATATTATAAGCGGACTTATGCTTGCGCTGTTTATGAGCAATAGCGGCGGTCTTTGGGATAACAGCAAAAAATATATCGAAAGCGGAAACAACGGCGGAAAGGGCAGCGATGCCCATAAATCAGCGGTCGTGGGAGATACCGTAGGCGATCCGTTTAAGGATACAGCAGGCCCTTCAATCAATACGCAAATTACCGTAGTAAGCTTAGTCGCAACGCTTATGGGAGCGCTGTTTTTAGCAGTATCGATTTTTTAACAGCCAATTTACTCCGTCCCATTCGTTAGGCGCCAAGTTATTAAACTTGGCGCCTTATTATTTTACTTTTAATTTATATATTTTTATGGTAAAATTAAGCAGTTAGACATAATGAAAATGGATAAGCAAAGGTGTAAATATTAGTGTCAAATGAAATTTTAAAACAAATTAAATGCTTTATACTTGACCTTGACGGTACATTGTATCTTGGAAACAAGGTTATTGGCGGCGCAATAGAGTTTGTAAAAAAAATAAGGCAAAGCGGCAGAAAACTTATTTTTCTGACAAATAATTCATCTAAATCCGCTGCGGATTATTTAATTAAAATAAATAATCTGGGCTTTGAGGCAGATATAAATGAAATTTTAACATCCGGAGTTGTTGCGGCAGATTATATAAACAAAAATTATTACGGCAAAAAGGTTTATCTTATAGGCACAAAATCTTTGCAAGATGAGCTGCACGGCTGCGGCATAAAACTTTCCGAAAACGATGCAGATATAGTGCTTTTGTCATACGATACAGAACTGACTTACGATAAGCTTGCAAAGGGTTGCCGCTTGATTAGTGAAGGCGCAATATATATAAGCACTCATCCCGATATTAACTGCCCGTCAGAAACGGGCTTATTGCCCGATGCCGGCTCTTTTATGGAACTTATCAAAGCAAGCACAAATAAAAGCTGCGATATTATATGCGGCAAGCCGTATAATATTATGGCAAAGTATATCTCAAAAAAACTTAATGTTTCCCCCGAATGTATAGCAATGGTAGGCGACAGGCTCAGCACCGATATTTTGTTCGCTAATAATAACGGTTTTAAGTCTGCATTGGTGCTTTCGGGCGAAACGGATATAAAAATATATGAGGGCAGTAAAATAAAAGCTGACTTTGTTTTTGATTCCGTTAAGGATATAATAAGCAATATTTAAGCTAATAAGCAAAAATTTTAAGGAGAAAAATATATGTCTGATATAATTTTAGATTGGAATACCGTAACAAATTTTATTACAGATGCTTTTATCTGCGCAGGGCTGACGAGAGAAGATGCCGCAGTTTGCGCCGATGTGCTGACAGAAGCCGACAGGCGGGGTATTGATTCTCACGGTATAAACAGGTTTAAACCTATATATATTGACAGAATAAATGACGGAATTTTAAGTCCTGTAACAAAATTTGAGGTAATAAGGGAAACTCCCACAACGGCGGTTGTCGACGGCAATAACGGCATGGGTATGGTAATAAGCAATAAGGCTATGAATATTGCCATTAAAAAGGCAAAAAAATACGGTATGGGTATGGTTGCGGTTAGAAATTCCTCACATTACGGCATAGCGGGCTATTATGCCTCTATGGCGATAAAGCAAGGTATGATAGGCATTACCGGCACTAACGCCCGCCCCAGCATTGCGCCCACTTTCGGAGTGGAAAATATGCTCGGCACAAATCCGCTTACCATAGGCTTCCCCACAGATGAAGATTTCCCCTTTATATTAGATTGCGCTACATCTATTACCCAAAGGGGCAAGATAGAATATTTTGAAAAAATCGGCAAGCCGACACCGCAAGGTATGGTAATCGGCAGAGACGGAAAACCAAAGACAGATTCTGCCCGCATACTGAAAGAACTTTT
>JAQVSX010000017.1 GCA_028700355.1 Clostridia bacterium | reverse complement strand
AGAGCATAAGCTCGGCACAATGACAATGCTCAGTAGCAGCGGCAATGACAGCGGCAGCGCTTATTTTCAGATTATACTTAACGATAATTCTGATTCGTTAGACGGCAGCAGTGCGGCGTTTGGCTCAGTTACGCTTGAAACAAGTTTTTTGGGTGAATATTTAAAGCTGGGTAATTTAAACTCTCACAATTTTAAAATTATTTCTATTACAGTAGACACTTACGGAATAGATTTAGGTAACCCTAAAATAATAGAGAAATAGATTTTTACAGCCCCGATATTTTCGGGGCAAAAAAACGGGTTTTTAGTTAACCTTACAAAATAATAGATTAACACATAATATGAAAACTTTAAATTCAAAAAATATTATACTTATAGGCTTGTTTGTAGCCATTATATTGGTCAGCGGATTTATCAGGCTGAGCGTGTTTGCGGTACCCTTTACATTGCAGACATTGGCGGTAATGCTTGCGGCCCTCCTTTTAGGTTTAAAGAGAGCAATGCTTGCGGTAATCATTTACATAGCAATGGGGCTGATAGGTTTGCCCGTATTTACAAAGGGGGGCGGTATTTTTTATATATTTGAATTATCTTTCGGTTATATTCTGGGTTTTTTTCCCATTACATTAATTACAGCAGTATTTAAGGGCAAGGCTAAAAAAAATTTTTTTATGCTTTTTGTTATAATTTCTGCCGCATCGTTATGCGGCTTGCTTACGGGCGCGGTATACGCATATTTTTTGCTGCAATATACCTCGCAGGCAGGCAGTATCGCGATGGTTTTTTCTGCTTTTTTTATAACATTTATCCCTGCCGAACTGTTAAAGAGTTTGGCGGCTACTGCGCTTTATTTAAGAATGAATAGCAGATACTTTGCATAAAAAAGCTTATACGGTTACATAATATAAATAATAAAATAAGAATACAAAAGAGGTAATGTTATGTATATCGGTATGATAATCTTAGGAATTTTTTTAATTTTAATAGCATCGGGATTAATGGGCAGGCTGCTTGACAGCTGGGAAATAAGAGAAAGCTCTGCGTTTATGGTTTGCCTGTTAATACTAGGCGGACTTTTTATTGCACCTATAAATATAGCGGATTCTGTAATTGTTTCAATAGGGGGCTTTATAATACCGATGATTGTATTTATTTGGATGCTGTTTCGGGCAAAACGATACGAGATAGTCCGTACAATAGTCGCCGCTTTGGTAATAGGCATTGTATCGGGAATACTTGCCTTTAACTTTCCCCTTGATGCAGAGGCGGCTTTAATAGAGACAAGCCTGCTTATAGGAATTATTGCCGGCGGCATAGCGTTTCTGATTGGCAGAACGAGAAGGGGAGCGTTTATTTCTGCGGGAATAGGAGTGCTTTTTACCAATATATTTATTTTTCTATATATGCTGATTATCGGCATAAATATTCCGATATTGTTAGGCACTGGAAACCAATTTACAGCTATGATAATTGCCGTGATAACTGCGGTATTTGTTGCAGAGGTTGCCGGCGAAGTGCTTGAATATGCAAAGGAAGGCAAAACCGATGTAAGGTTTTTAAATATAGACGATTATGTAAACAAAGTAGAGTAAAATTAAAGTAAAGAGTAAAATTAAAGGGGCTTGTTATTTAAGCCCCTTTTTGCTACATACTATCGGGTATTTTTATACCCAGCAATTTCAGTCCGATTTTAAGCGTTTTAAGCGTTGCGGCAGTTATTATAAGCCTTCTGTTTTTAATATTGTCCTTTTCGGAAAGTATTTTACATTCAAAATAAAATTTATTAAAGCATTTTGCGATTTCTATCAAGCGGCGTGTAAGAAAAGAGGGCTCGTTGTGCCTGATAACATCTTTAAGCACTTCCTTAAAGCCGCCTAAAAGTTTGCAAAGTTCAAACTCGATTTCGCTTAAACTTTCGCACGATATGCCGCAGGTAAAGCCTTTTGCTTTATTTAATACGCTATTAGCTCTCACACAGGTATATTGCAGATACGGCCCTGTTTCGCCTTCAAAGCTAAGCACCCTGTCGTAATTAAATACGATGTCTTTAATTCTGTTATTAATCAGTGCAGAAAAAATTACCGCTCCGCAGCCTATAATTTCCGCAGTCTGTTCTTTGTTTTCAAGCTGAGGATTTTTTACCGTAATAATTTCCAACGCTTTTTGAGCGCATTTATCTAAAACATCTTCTAAAAATATTACATTGCCCCTGCGGGTAGAAAGCGAGCCTATATCTTCAAGCGAAACCATACCGAAAGCGACGTGTTCAAGGTCTTTTGCCCAGTCGTAACCCATAAGCTCTATAACCTTAAAAAGCTGTTTGAAATGCAAATTCTGCTGATATGCGACAACATAAAGGCATTTATAAAAATCGTAGGTATTTTTTCTGTAAATTGCGGCGGCAATGTCTCTCGTCGCATAAAGCGTCGCTTTGTCTGCCTTCAATATAAGGCAGGGCGGCATATCGAATTTATCAAGGTCAACAACGTATGCGCCGTCGCTTTTTTTGATTAAATTTTTATCTTCAAGCTCTTTTACCACAGCGGCGGTCTTGTCGTTATAAAAGCTTTCGCCGTTATAGCTGTCAAATTCTATATTTAAGCGGCGGTAAACCTTATCCACTTCTTTAAGGGTTATTTCTTTAAAAAGGTTAAACACGCTTAAAGCCTCTTCGTCAGAATCCTCAATAAGCTTAAACTGCCGCCTTGCCTCGTCGTCAAGGCTTTTATCCTTTTCTGCCTCTTCGTGAAACTTTACATATATCCGCAGCATTTCCTTAATCCCGCCGCTAAGTATTTGCTCTTTACTGCTCCAAAGCCTGTATGCGCAAATCAGCTTGCCGAATTGTGTTCCCCAGTCGCCGAGGTGGTTAATGCCCACAGCGTTATAACCCATATATTTATATATTCTGTATAAAGCCCCGCCTATTACCGTAGTCGATAAATGCCCTATATGAAAGGGCTTTGCAATGTTTATGGAAGAATAGTCAATGCAAACGGTTTTCCCGCCGCCTTGATTACTTGCACCGTAATTATCAGACGACAAAATCTCGTCGACTGTGTTTTTTACCAGAAAATTTCTGTCTATAAAAAAGTTTAAATAGCCGCTTGCCGCCTCTGCCTTGCAAAATACTTCGCTGCTGTGCATACATTTTGCCAGACTGCCTGCGATGTCAGAAGGGGATTTTCTCAGCAGCTTTGCAAATTTAAAGCAGGGAAGGCAATAATCACCCATTTGCTTATCAGGGGGTATTATTATAAGCTCTTTAATTTCATTTTCGCTTATGCCGCAGCCTGCTAAGCTTTCCGCAATAGCTTGTTTATAGTCCATATTTAAAATCCTTATATAGCGTAATCATTTTCTTACCTGACCGCTGCCCTTTACAATATATTTATAGGAAGTAAGCTCTTTAAGCCCCATAGGTCCTCTTGCGTGGAGCTTTTGGGTACTGATTCCCATTTCCGCACCGAAACCGTATTCAAAGCCGTCAGTAAATCTTGTACTTGCGTTTACATAAACGGCGGCGGAATCAACTTCCCTTAAAAATTTTTTAGCCGCACTGTCGTCACTTGTTACTATAGCATCGCTGTGCCTTGTCGAATGTTTATCTATATGGCTTATCGCCTCGTCAATATCTTTAACTACCTTAACGGCAATAATCAGGTCATTGTATTCTGTAAAATAATCTTCCCTTGTTGCGCTGATAACATATTCAAAATATTTTTTTGTCTCTTTACAGCCCCGTATTTCCACTCCCGCAGCCGAAAGCTTTTTTAAAGCGCGCGGCAAAAATAATGGGGCGATTTGCTCGTCAACAAGCAAGGTTTCCGCAGCGTTGCATACAGAAGGTCTGTTTATTTTGGCGTTTAGCGTTATATTTGCAGCCATATCTATATCTGCGCTCTTTTCAACATAAACATGGCAATTTCCGCTGCCCGTTTCTATTACCGGAACCTTAGAATTTTCTACCACGCTTTTAATAAGCTCTGCGCCGCCTCTGGGGATAAGTACATCTATAAAGCCGTGCGCCGCCATCATTTCGTTTGCACTTTGGCGTGAAACATCTTCAACAAGCCCTATACAGTCGCTGTCAAAGCCCGCTTTATTTAAGGCTTTTTTAATTGCGCTAACTATCGCCTTATTGCTGCATATTGCGTCTTTGCTGCCCCTAAGTATCACGCAGTTGCCGCTCTTTATGCATAGCCCTATTGCGTCGGCAGTAACATTAGGCCTTGCCTCGTAAATTATACCGATAACGCCGAGAGGCACTCTTACCTTTTTAATTTCTAGCCCCGAATGGTTATAAAAGCTTTCTATAACCTCACCTATGGGGTCGCTGAGCTTTATTAGCTCTTCAATGCCTGCCGCCATATCCACAATTCTTTCGGGTGTTAAAGTAAGCCTGTCAATAAAATGCTTAGATTTATCTCTTGCGCCGAGTACATCCTTTTGATTTTCACTGAGTATTTCAGCCTGATATTCAATTAAAGCGTCCGCCGCAATTTTAAGCATTAGGTTTTTCTTTACAGTGGGCATAGTAGCTATTATTTTGCTGCTGTCTCTTGCTTTTCTGCATAAATTATTCATATTAATATTGTCCTTAATCTTGATAATATTCGTCAGGCAAGTCTACATTATGGTAAACTGTCTGAACGTCGTCAAGGTCTTCAAAACATTCTATCATCTTCAAAAATTTGGCTTGATTTTCGCCTTCAAGCATAATTTTATTTTGGGGAATATATGTTATTTCGGCGCTGATAATCTCAAAGCTGTTTTGCTCAAAGTATTGTTTAACGGCGGCAAAAACAGAGGGGTCGCAAAGCACCTCATAATTTTCGCTTTCGGTATCGACATCTTCTGCCCCTGCCGTAAGGGCGGCTTCTATAATTTCATCTTCCTTACTGTTATCGTCCTTATCAAGCGAGATAATGCCCTTTTTATCAAACATAAAGCTGACGCAGTTTGAAGAGCCCAAAGAACCGCCGTATTTATCAAAAAAGTGCCTCACATCGCCCGCAGTTCTGTTTTTATTGTCTGTTAGGCATTGCACAATTACAGCTGCGCCCGATACTCCGTAACCTTCGTACATTATTTCCTCATAGTTTACGCTGTTAATGTCGCCTGCCGCTTTTTTAATGCCTCGCAGTATATTTTCGTTTGGCATATTATTGGATTTTGCCTTTGCAATAACATCTTTAAGTTTAGAATTTGCCTCAGGGTCGCTGCCTCCCTGTTTTACAGCAACGGCAATTTCCCTGCCTATTTTAGAAAACAGCTTTGCCCTTGCAGAATCTCCCTTTGCTTTCCTGTGTTTTATATTTGCCCATTTACTGTGGCCTGACATAATATTACACTCCTTATTTATTAATACATTAATTTCGGTTATAATTTTTTAAATGATACATTATTACCGAAGCGCTTACCGCTGCGTTTAAAGATTCTATATTTTGCATAGGAAGCCTTAAAACAACGTCGCTTTTATTTATAAAGCCTTCGCTTATCCCGTCTGCCTCTCCGCCGATAATCAGCGCAAACTTATTTTGCGGCATCTTAAATTCATATAAGTTTTCGCCGTCCATATCTGCGCTTATTACAAAAAGCTCTTTTTGATTTAAATAGTCTATAATATCCTCGCCGCACTGAAACAGCTTTACAAAATTAATTCCTCCCATGGAAGCCCTTACGCTTTTCGGGTTGTAAGGGTCGCAGCAGCGGTGTAAAAAAATATTGTCAATGCCGCACGCCGCCGCCGTCCTTATAATCGCTCCCATATTAGAGGGGTCTTTAATGCCGTCAAGTACAATTGCGCTGTCAATGTCTTTACAAAGCGGAGCAGGTACTATTTTTACAACCGCCGCAATGCTTTGAGGCGCAACAGTCTGGCATATTTTTTTCATAATATCGGCAGAAACGCTACAACGTTCAAAATCACCCTCCGGTATAGGGGCGTTATATTCCTTGGTTACAAAAAGGCAGGTTACAAGGGCGCCGCATTTTATCGCATCAATAACCGCACGCCTGCCCTCAATGAGATACTCGCCGTATAAATCCCGGTATTTTTTATGTTTTAAAGAAGCCGCCCTTAATACCTTTTTATTTTCAGCCGAAATAATTTCTAACATAATAATTTCCTAAACAGTTAAACAAAATATTAAACAGTTAATATATGCAAAAAAAGCCTTCGGTAAACGAAAGCTTTTGTTTAAATTTATTTAAGCTATCTGAGCTTTTGCGGTTTCGGCAAGCGCCTTAAAAGCTTCAAAATCGTTTACCGCAAGTTCTGCAAGCATTTTTCTGTTGATGTTGATACCCGCTTTCTTTAATCCGCACATAAACTTGCTGTAAGAAATATCGCACATTCTCGCTGCGGCGTTTATCCTTGTTATCCATAGCTTGCGGAAATCCCTCTTGCGTTGCTTTCTGCCTATAAAGGCATAGTTAAACGATTTCATAACAGCTTGACGGGCAATGCGGTAATTTGTGCTTTTTCTGCCGAAATAACCCTTTGCAAGCTTTAATATTTTCCTGCGTTTTTTTACTGCATTTACTGCTCTTTTTATTCTTGGCATAAAACTACCCTCCTAATTATAAGGCAAAACCTTTTTGATGTTTTTCAAATCAGACTTATCTACAAAATCACTTTGCCTTAAATGTCTCTTTCTTTTTCTGTCTTTTTTGTTGAGAATATGGTTTTTATTACAATGGGATCTTTTTATCTTTCCGCCCGCCGTAATCTTAAATCTCTTTGCTGCGCCTCTTTTTGTCTTGATTTTTGGCATAATATCCTCCTGTTTTTAATTTTTATTCGGTGCAAGTATCATTATTATGCTTCTGCCTTCCTTTAAGGGATGCCTTTCCATAATGCAAACATCCTGCAATGTTTCGTAAAACCTTTTCATAACATCAATACCCAGCTCGGGATGGGCTTGCTGCCGCCCTCTCATTCTGATAGATACTTTAACCTTATCACCGTCGGTAAGAAATTTTTTTGCGCTTTTAGCCTTAACATTAATGTCATGAATATCAATAGTCATAGAAAGCCATACTTCTTTTAGTTCTACAATTTTTTGGTTTTTTCTGGCTTCCTTTTCTCTTTTAGCGTTTTCAAACTTAAATTTGCCGTAATCCATAATTTTACAAACGGGCGGAACGGCAGTCGGCGATATTTTAACAAGGTCATAGTTTTGTTCTTCCGCCAAGGCTAACGCTCTTTCAACGGGCATTATTCCTAATTGTGCGCCGTCAGCAGCTACAAGCCTTATTTCACGGTCTCTTATCTGGTAGTTAATTTGATGTTCTTTTTTAATAGTTTTTTTCCTCCTATCATAAATATATTATTTTTTATTTTATATACAGAGCAAAAAGCAGAAATTCTTATTATATAAAAATATCAGACGGCAAAAACCGTCTGACATAATTATAGCATAAAGAAATTTGCGTAACCGTACCAAGTCATACCTGTACGGTGAGAAAACGGTTTTTCTGCTTGTAAAATATAATACCATTTCTTTTTTTATTTGTCAATTATTTTTTTAGGGCAATTTCGTTAGTTAAATTATTTATAAATTCGTCGGGGCTTATCTGCCCTAAATCGCCGCTTCGTCCCCTTACGGATATTTTGCCGCTTTCGGCTTCCTTATCGCCTATAATAACCATATATGGTATTTTGGCAAGCTGAGCCTCTCTTATTTTAAAGCCTATTTTTTCCGCTCTGTTGTCAGATTCCGCGCGGATACCTTTGCCGCAAAGAGTAAGCGCAAATTGCGACGCATTGTCTGCCGTTCTATCGGTAAGGCTAAGCACCTTGACCTGAACGGGACTAAGCCATAGGGGAAGTGCACCGCCGAATTTTTCAATAATCATTGCAAGCGTTCTTTCATAGCAGCCTAAAGAACTTCTGTGAATAATAATGGGGTGTTTCTTTTCGCCATCCTTGTCGATATAAGTCATATTAAACCGCTGCGCAAGGAAAAGGTCAATTTGTACCGTAATTATAGTGTCTTCCTTTCCGTAAACATTTACCGCCTGCAAATCAAGTTTAGGTCCGTAAAACGCCGCTTCGCCCTCTGCGGCGGTATATTTTATACCTAGTCCGTCAAGTATTTTTTCCATAATATCCTCGGTTTTTTTCCAAGTCTCTAAATCACCTATATATTTATCTGAAGTATTATCCCTTTTGGAAAACCTAAAAGTAATACCCTCTCTCAGCCCAAGACAATCGAGCATATAATAAATCAAATCTACAGCCTGCTTAAATTCTTCTTCAAGGTGTTCGGGGGCGCATATAATATGCCCTTCAGAAAGGGTAAACTGCCTTATTCTGATAAGACCGTGCATTTCTCCGCTTGCCTCATTTCTGAACAGCTTTGATGTTTCGGCATATCTTATAGGTAAATCTCTGTAACTTTTTAAGCCGTTGTTATATATCATATACTGAAAGGGGCAGGTCATCGGGCGCAGTGCGTATTCGCCTTCTTCCTCGTTTCCCATAATAAACATTTTATCCTTATAATGCTGCCAATGCCCCGAAAGCTTGTAAAGGCTGTCCTTTGCGATATAAGGTGTCATAGTAAATTTATAACCTCTTTTTTCCTCCTCGTCCTCGACAAACCTTTGCAGAATTTGCATTATCTTTGCGCCGTTCGGCATAAACAGCGGCAGTCCCGAACCTATGTTTTCATCGGTCATAAAGATTTCAAGCTCTCGCCCTAATTTATTGTGGTCTCTTTTTTTAGCCTCCTCAACAGCGGCAAGATATGCGTCAAGGTCGCTCTTTTTATCAAA
>JAQVSX010000016.1 GCA_028700355.1 Clostridia bacterium | reverse complement strand
GCGCTCGGCTCTAAGGGCGACAGGGGCTTTATCAGAAGCGGCGAAGATTTTATGAGTGTAGAGGCGGTTTTTGACATAAGCGGCGATAATTTTATGCAGTCTTATTTTAAGGAAAACGGTATTGACGGCGAATTGTTGATAATATGCCGCACATTAAACAAGGACGGAAAAAACACAATAAACCTAAACGGCAGGACTTTAACGCTGTCTATGCTCAGGGAAATAACATCCCGCCTTGTAGACATATACAGTCAGTCAGAGCATATTTCGCTGTTAAAGCCCTCTACGCATATAGGCTTGCTTGACGGCTTTGGGCTTAAAGATTGTAAGGAAAAGGAGCAGCTTGAAAGTTGCTATGTTCAGTATAAAAAGATTGAGGCAGAGCTAAATAGCAGTGGCGCAAACGATGAAAAACAAAGGCTTGCAGAGCTCTATGCCTTTCAGATAGAAGAAATAGAAAAAACGGCTGCATCCGAAGAAGAGGAGCAGGAATTAATCAAAATAAAAAACCGATTAAGCAATATAGAAAAGATTTCTCTAACGGCAGGTGAAGCGTCTCAGCTTTTTGACGGAGAATATGGTTTGCTCAGCATTGCCGCAAAAATAAAAAGCAGTTTTGCGCAGTGCTCAAGGTATGACGAGGGCATTTTGCCGCTTACCGAAAGGTTTGAATCCCTATATTTAGATATTGACGACATAAATAATGAACTTAGTGACTATATATTCTCTCTTGAATACGACGGCGCAGAAGCCGAAAGGGTAGATAAAAGGCTTGACGAGATAAAATCTTTAAAGAGAAAATATGGCGGCACTCTTGAAAAGGTACAGGAGTATCTGCAAAAAATCAAAACAGAATATAATGAGATAGAGAGCAGCCGAGAAAAAGCAGACATTCTTAATAAGCAAAAGACAGAAATATTGAGGCAGCTGTATAATTTAAGCGTAAAAGTATCTGAAATAAGAAAGAGGGCGGCAAAGGATTTTGAAGAAAGTATACTCAGTATATTAAGCGATTTGAGTATGGGGGGCTGTACATTTAAGGTTATGTTTGATAAGCTGCCCGACTTTGACGATACAAATAGACATATTACAAGCGGCGGAATGGACAAGCTGGAATTTTATATTTCTACAAATAAGGGAGAGCCTTTAAAGCCGCTTGCGAAGATAATAAGCGGCGGCGAAATGAGCCGCTTTATGCTTGCGATAAAAAGTATAATATCAGACATTGACGATATAGACACGCTTATTTTTGATGAGATTGACAGCGGCATTTCGGGTTTTACGGCAACTGCTGTTGCCAAAAAATTTGCCGAACTGGCAAAAAAAAGGCAGATAATAGCTATAACGCACTTGCCGCAGATAGCGGCAATGGCTGATAGCAGCTTTTTAATAGAAAAACGGGAAGAAGGCGGCAAAGCTTTCACTTACATAAACAAGCTTGACAAACAGGGAGCAGGAAAAGAAGTATCTAGGCTGATAGGCGCAGCCGATATAGGCGAATTTGGCAAAATGCACGCTAAGGAAATGATTCTGTGGTCTGAAAGCTATAAAAAAAGCCTTAAATAGTTTTGTATAAATTTGTTTTTATATAAATTAATACCATACGGAGAAAATTATGAAAATAGTAGTTGATGCGTTTGGCGGGGACTATGCACCGTCAGAAATAATTAAAGGCGCTGTAATGGCGCTAAACTGCGAAAAAGATATTTCACTTGTAATATGTGGAAAGCATGATGTTATTAAGCAAGAGCTTGAAAAATTGGGATGCGACAGCGAACGTATAGAAATTATAGACGCTCAGCAGGTAGTTACAAACGACGATATACCAACAGAGGCACTAAAAAGCAAAAAGGATTCTTCACTAATTGTTGCACTAAATGCCCTTAAAAAAAGGGATGATTTAGTCGGGCTTGTTTCGGCAGGCAGTACGGGAGCGGTGCTTGCTGGCAGTATATTTATTTTAGGCAGGATTAAGGGCATATCCCGTCCCGCCCTTGCACCCATACTTCCTACGGTTACGGGGGGAGAGGTTCTGCTTATAGATTGTGGCGCAAATGTAGACAGCAAGCCCGCATGCCTTGTCGATTTTGCGATTATGGGCAGCGCTTTTATGAAATATGTTTATAAAATTGAAAATCCGAGGGTTGCGCTGCTTTCTAACGGCGTTGAAGACAAAAAGGGAAACGAATTAAACAAAGAGGCATTTAAGCTGTTAAAGCAGACAAGTGGAATAAATTTTGTCGGTAATATGGAGGCAAGAGACTGTTTAAGCGGCGATTACGATGTATTGGTTACAGACGGCTTTGCCGGCAATGTTGCATTAAAAGCTTTGGAAGGAATGGCGATTTCTATATTTTCTGTTTTAAAGAAGCAAATTAAGGGTTTTAAGGCAAAGCTTGGCGCATTGCTTATGAAAAATGTTTTCAGGGGCTTAAAGAAAAAAATAGATTATAACCAAAGCGGCGGCGCACCTTTTTTAGGAGTAAATAAAATTGTTGTTAAATCACACGGCAGTTCTAAAGCTAAGTCTATATGCGCATCTATTTTGCAGGTTATGCAAATGCAAAAAACCGCTGTTATAGATAATATTAAGGCAAGTGTTGCGGAAAACGAGGTAGAAATAAATAATTAATTATGATTTTTGACATTAGCGAAGCAGAAAACAGAATAAAATATACTTTTAAAGATAAAATTCTTTTGAGACAGGCATTTACTCATTCTTCTTACTCAAACGAAAATAATGCTTTGAGCAACGAAAGAATGGAATTTTTAGGCGATGCGCTGCTTAATTTTATTATTGCGGACTTTCTTTATAAAAAATATCCCGATATTGACGAGGGGGAGCTTACGCAAAAAAGGTCGAGTTTAGTTTCGGCAAAGCCTTTAAGCGAGGCGGCGTGCGGTTTAAAGCTTGAAGAGCTTATATTGCTCGGCGAGGGAGAAAAAAAGTCGGCTTACAAAAGCGTAAATATTTCCGCTGATTTGTTTGAGTCTGTAACGGCAGCAATATATTTAGACGGCGGCATTGCAAACGCCGCGCGGTTTATTAAATATGCACTTAGAAAAAATTTGAGCGGCAAAAATAGTAAAAGCGATATTATTGACTACAAGTCAGAATTATCCGAATACAGCCAAAAAAAATACGGTAAAAAAGCAAAATATAAATTAATTAAGCAGGAAGGCTACGCACATATGCCGAGCTTTACGATAGCCGCTATAGTGGACGGAAAGGAATATTCCCCCGCAAAAGCAGAAAGCAAAAAGCAGGCGCAGCAGCTTGCGGCAGAAAATGCGTTAAACATTATAAAAAACAAACTCACTAAGGAGTAGCACTTTTGAATTTTAAGAAACTTGAAGTATTCGGCTTTAAATCTTTCGCCGACAAACTAGAATTAAAGTTTGACAGCGGTATAACCTGCATTGTTGGCCCTAACGGGTGCGGGAAAAGTAATGTTGCAGATTCTGTGCGCTGGGTATTAGGCGAGCAGAGCGCAAAGCTGCTCCGCGGTTCTCAGATGATGGATGTAATATTTAATGGTACAGAAAACAGAAAATCACTTTCTTATTGTGAGGTTTCGCTGTATTTTGATAATTCACAAAAGATTTTTCCCGTAGATTATGAAGAAATTGTTATTTCCCGTAAGCTTTACCGCTCGGGAGAAAGCGAATACAGTATAAACAAGCAGGTGTGCAGGCTTAAAGATGTGCTTGAACTTATGCGAGACTGCGGAGTCGGCAAAGAGGGCTATTCTATTATAGGGCAGGGCAGAATAGACGAAATACTCAGCGCCAAACCCGAAGAGCGCAGAAATATTTTTGAAGAGGCGTGCGGAATATCTAAATTTAAGGCAAAAAAAATTGAAACAGAAAGAAAGCTGCTAAGGACAAACGATAACATTTTAAGGCTTAACGATATTCTTGCCGAAATAGAAAGGCAACTAAAACCGCTTTCATCTCAGGCAGAAAACGCCAAGGTGTATTTAGACCTTAAAGAAACGCTTAAATTAGAAGAAGTAAACAATTATATATGCCGCTATGAGTCTTTTAATTCTACAAAAGACCAGATAGAAACCCGCCTTAACGCAATAAACGACGAATATAATATGGCTCAGGAAGAATACGACAAGGCGGCTCTTAGTTACGAAGAATTATTTTTCAAGCTTAACAATATTGACAAGGATATAGATAATTACAGAAACAGGCAGCTTTCTATTACAGTAGATATAGAAAAGCAGGCAGGGCAGTTTAAATTGCTTTCCGAAAGAATAGAAATGCTTGTAAAGCAAAACAGTATGCTCAGCGAAGAGTGTCAAAAAAACAGCAGACATAAAGAAAACCTTGAAAGCGAACTTGAAAATTTAAAGGCAGAAAAGACGGAAAAACAGCAAAAATATCAGGAATTTTTAAAGGAATCCGACCTTCTTTCATCAGAGTTTTTAGAAACTGTAAACCTTATAGCAAAAGGCGAAGACGATGTTGAAGAAAATCAGCGCAAGGTGATAGAGTCGCTTAAAAGGCTTTCGGAGATAAAGTCAAATTTAAGCTCCCTCATAACAGAGCAAAATGGTTTAAAGGACAAATTAAACGAACTGCTTAACAATATAATAATACATAGAAACAGCATTGACGCTTTGACAGAAAGCCTTGAACAAACAGGAATAAAGATAGACGGTTTAAAGAGCAAAAAGCAGGAAATTATAAGTGAAAAACAAGATGTAGCTGCAAAATTAAATGAATTTATAAAAAAACGGAGAGTGCGTGAAGAAGAGGCAAATGCCTTTCAAAATGAGATGTCCTCATTAAACGCAAAGCTCGGCTATCTGAAAAACGCTAAGGAGAATTTTGAAGGGTATTCTTACAGCGTAAAAAATTTGCTTTCAAGAGGTGTAAAAGATGCCGCACTCTCGTCAAGGTACGAAGGTACCGTTGCAATGCTTATAGAGGTGGATAAGCAATACGAGGATGCAATTGATATTGCATTGGGGCAGGCAAAGCAAAACATTGTTACACTTAAAGAGACAGATGCCAAATACCTTGTTCAATATTTAAAGCAAAACAATATGGGCAGGATAACATTTTTGCCCATAGATACGGTAAAGGGACGCAGTATAGAGGAAAAAACGCTTGCCGCCGCAAAAAGCTGCAAGGGTTTTATAGGCGTTGCGGACAGCCTTGTAAAATATAATAATAAATACAGCAACATCATTTGCGGGCTTTTGGGCAAAACAATTATATGCGATAATATTGACAACGGGACGCAGATTGCCGCAAAAATAAATTATTCTGTAAAAATTGTAACATTAGATGGCGATGTTATACATCCTTACGGCGCAATAACGGGCGGCAGCTTAAAAAAAGGCAGCAGCGATATTTTAAGCTGGGACAGACAGATAAGCGAAACGCAAGGTCAGCTTAAAGAAAAGCAGGGTAGTTTTAATAGCGCAAGGCAGGATATCGAGGGCTTTAACAAAAGCTGCAACGCAATGCAATTGGCAATAGAAAAATTAAGCGCAGATTTGCACTTAAACGACATAGAATTTACAAAACTGCTCGGTCAGGCTGATAAAATGCGGGCAGATATACAGGAGAAACGCCATAGCCTTGATAATATGAATGCCGAAAAGGCAAAGACGGAAGAAAGGTTAAATTATATAAACGGCGAGCTTAAAACGGCGGACGAGCTTGAAAATAGAATAAACCGTCAGCGGGACAATGCCGACGACATAAGACAGGAACAAAAAAGCAGATACGGTGTATTGCGCAAAAAAAGAGATGCTCTGCACGAGCGTACTACAAATATAAAGGTTTCTCTTGCCTCATTATATACCGAAATAAGCGGCAGCGATAACAGCATAAGCAGTATATCACAGCAGATACAGCAGATTGAAAGGGATATAGAGGCGGCTAAGGGACTTATAAAACAGAACAGCGAATATATAGAGTCATCCGAAAAGGACAAAAACCTTGTAGATTATGATACAGTTTCGGAAAGCGAGCTTACAGAAATAAAAGATAAGCTTCTAAACCTTGATGAATATAAGCACAGTATTCAAAAAGAGCTTTCAGAGGCAGATAAAAATCGTTCTGAACTGTCTAAGCGGCTGCAAAAGGTTTCAGAAAACAGAGTCAGAGAAGAGGGCAATTTGAGCAAGGTAGATATAGACCTTGAAAATATGAAAGAGCGGATTTGGGATGAATATCAGATTACATACGAATCGGCGCAGTCATATAGAATTAACGATTTTGATTTTTCTGCAAGCAACGGCGCAATTGCGTCTTTAAAGAGAAAAATAAGTGCACTCGGCTATGTAAATGTAAATGCAATAGAAGATTATAAGGTATTAAAAGAACGCTTTGACGAGCTTGACGAGCAGATTTCTGACCTTAAAAAAGCAAGGGAAGACCTTAAACAGGTTGTAGGCGAACTTACACAAGAAATGCTCGGCAGGTTTTCAGAGGGCTTTGACAAGATAAACAAAAACTTTGCAGTTGTGTTTAAGGAATTGTTTGGAGGCGGCGACGCTCGCCTTGTACTTGATACCACCGAAACAGATGACCCGCTTTCTGCAGGAATAGACATAATAGCAGAGCCGCCGGGAAAAAGGCTGCAGAATATTTCGCTGATGTCGGGCGGGGAAAGGGCGCTTACCGCAATTGCTATACTGTTTGCAATACTAAAACTAAGACCTATGCCGTTTTGCGTGCTTGACGAGATAGAGGCTGCGCTTGACGATGTGAACGCTTCACGCTTTGCGCAGTATTTAAAAAACTTTTCCAATAATACGCAGTTTATTGTAATTACGCACAGAAAGCCTACTATGGAGCTTGCAGATTCCCTTTACGGCGTAACTATGCAGGAAAAGGGAGTTTCTAAAATTGTTTCGGTAAAGCTGAGCGAGGCACTGTCTACGGCAGAAGCGTTGTAAATTTTTTTGTTAACTGTCATATAATAATATTGTTGATTATCGCTGTAAGAGGTTTTTATATGGGCATTTTCAAGTCTTTATTTAAAGGTTTAAAAAAAACCAGAGATGTTTTTTCGGGGCTTTTAGCATCTGTTTTCAAGGGAGGATATTCCCGTGAAGAATTTTTTGAGCAGCTCGAATATGCCCTTATTTCAGCTGATGTCGGCGTAAACGCTTCAGAGCAGATAGTAAAAAAGCTTAAAGAAACTGTAAAGGAAGAAAAAATAAAAAACAGCGAATATATTACAGAGCGCCTTAAAGAAATAATTATAGAATTTATAGATACTAAAGAGCTTGTTATCAGTTATCCCGCAGTTATTATGATTGTGGGCGTAAATGGAACAGGTAAGACCACGACGATAGGAAAGCTTGCCCATTATTTTACAAAACAGGGTAAAAGCGTTGTAATTGCGGCGGGCGATACTTTCAGGGCGGCGGCATCGGCGCAGCTTGAAGTATGGGCAAAAAGGGCAAATGTAAGGATAATAAGTCAGGGAGAAGGCTCAGACCCTGCCGCCGTCGTATATGACGCTATAACGAGCGCAAAGGCTAAAAATACAGATGTCCTGTTAATTGACACTGCCGGCAGGCTGCATAACAAAGCCAATTTAATGGAAGAGCTTAAAAAAATTAACAGAATAATTAACAGGGAATTTCCTCAAAGCGGAAAGTATAATTTTTTGGTGATAGATGCAACGACAGGGCAGAATGCAATTATTCAGGCAAAGGCATTTAACGAGGCTGTAAGGCTTGACGGCATAATTCTCACCAAACTTGACGGAACGGCAAAAGGCGGCGTTGTAATAAATATAAATACACAAGATAATATGCCCGTACGCTTTATAGGAACGGGAGAAAAGATTGACGATTTAGAGCCTTTTGACGCCAAAAAGTTTGTAGACGGAATATTGTAATATCATTTATACAGCAAAAATCTGTTTTGTTAATACCATTCACATTTCATTTGGCGATAATTTAATCGTTTTTTAATTTGAATTAATATAATTTAAGTATATATATCAAATTTTTGTAAAAAATAAAGGAAATCGGATACTTAGCGTCGAATACATTAGCAAGACGGTTTTTTGCGGTTTCTTTTACTTGGATTATTATATTTTTTTGCCTTAGCAGGTAATATTTCTAAGAGGATTTTTTGAGAGAATTTACATTCCAAAAAGAAGAGCATTATTTGTGCGAATATGCATCTATGTCAAAGGATACATCGGGCAGAATATATGCTGAACAGCCTTGTCCTATGCGTACCGATTATCAAAGGGACAGGGACAGAATAATACATAGCAAATCTTTCAGAAGGCTTAAAAACAAGACGCAGGTGTTTTTATCCCCCGAGGGCGACCATTACAGGACAAGGCTCACCCATACACTGGATGTGTCGCAAATCGCAAGGAGCATTGCAAGGACTTTAAAGCTTAACGAAGACCTTGCCGAAGCCATTGCTTTGGGGCATGATTTAGGTCATACTCCTTTCGGACATTCTGGTGAAAGGACGCTGCAAAGGCTTACCGATAATAAGTTTGAGCATAGCAGGCAGTCGCTCAGGGTTGTTGACGTGCTTGAAAACGACGGCAGGGGGCTTAACCTTACAAATGAGGTGAGGGACGGCATATTAAACCATCAGCTTGGCGCAAGCCCGATGACCTTGGAGGGTAAGGTGGTTTGCTTTGCCGATAAAATAGCCTATATCAACCACGATATTGACGACGCAATAAGGGCGGGCATATTAAAGGAAAGCGACTTGCCGCAAAGCTGCATAAAGGCACTTGGAAAAACCAATAGGGAAAGAATAAACACAATGATAACATCTATATACCGCAAAAGCAGCGG
>JAQVSX010000015.1 GCA_028700355.1 Clostridia bacterium | reverse complement strand
TATTTTTACCACAGGCGCAAAAAGCGCTGAGCGATATTTATAGTTCGGGGGCAGAGTATAATAATCTGCCGATTATTATCGCCAAGACACAGTACAGCCTTTCTCAAGACCCAAAATTGACGGGGCTGCCCAAAGACTTTGATTTTATTATTAAAAATGTATTTTTAAGGTCGGGCGCAGGCTTTATAGTAGCTGTTGCAGGCGATATGATGCTTATGCCCGGTTTGCCTAAGATTCCGTCATCTGACAATATGACAATAAATTATAACGACGATAAAACCGATTATATTATTAGCGGATTGTACTAACAGCAGGAGAATTATTAATGGAAAGCACAAATTTTATACACGACATAATTGACGAAGAGCTTAGCAGCGGCAAGGTAAGCGGCGTTTATACCCGTTTTCCGCCCGAGCCTAACGGTTATCTGCATATAGGGCATGCCAAAAGCATAGTGCTTAATTTCGGCACCGCTATAAAATACGGCGGAAAATGCAATTTGCGTTTTGACGACACTAACCCCGCAAAAGAAGATATAGAATATATAGAATCCATAAAAGAAGATGTTTTATGGCTGGGCTTTAAATGGGACGCTCTGTACTTTGCTTCCGATTATTTTGACAAGCTGTATGATTTTGCCATAAGGCTTATAAAACAGGGCGATGCCTATGTTTGCGATTTGACCGCCGAAGAGATAAAGCTGTACCGCGGAACGCTTACCGAAGGCGGTAAAAACAGCCCTTATCGCAACCGCAGCATAGAGGAAAACCTTGAATTGTTTACACAAATGAAAGGCGGTAAATTTAAAGAGGGTCAAAGGGTTTTGCGGGCAAAGATAGATATGTCTTCGCCTAATTTAAATATGAGAGACCCCGTTTTGTACAGGATACTATATAAAAGCCACCACAACACAGGCGATAAATGGTGCATTTACCCGACATACGATTATACGCATCCGTTATCGGACGCAATAGAGGGCATTACGCATTCTATATGCACTTTGGAGTTTGAAGACCACAGACCGCTGTATAATTGGATTGTGGAAAAGTGCGGTTTTATTAATGGACCGCGCCAGATTGAGTTTGCAAGGCTTAATATAACAAATACTATTATGAGCAAGCGTTTTTTAAAAAGGCTTGTTGACGAAAAACAGGTGGACGGTTGGGATGACCCCCGTATGCCCACTCTTTGCGGCATTAGAAAACGAGGTTACCCACCTGAAGCGGTAAGGGATTTTTGTGAAAGAATAGGCGTTGCCAAAGGAAATTCTGAGGTTGACGAGGGTTTTTTGGAACATTGCGTAAGGGAAAATCTCAATTTAAGCTGCCAAAGGGCAATGGCTGTTATAAATCCTATAAAGGTTGTGATAAAAAACTATCCTCAGGACAAAACCGAATTGCTCAATTTTGCAACTAACCCTCAAAGCAAAGATTCGGGAGTAAGGCAAATAGAGTTTTGTAGCGAGCTGTATATAGATGCAGATGATTTTTCTTTAAATCCGCCGCCTAAATATTTTCGTCTTACAAAAGGCGGCATGGTAAGGCTTAAAGGCGCTTATATAATCAAATGTGAAGATGTAATAACAGCAAATGATGGCAATGTGGAATGTCTTATTTGCAGTTACTTTCCCGATTCTAAAAGCGGAGAGGACACAAGCGGAATAAAGGTAAAGGGAGTACTGCACTGGGTAAACGCAAAAAAAGGCAGGAATATGGATATTGTAACATTTTCTTCTTTGATTACCGCTCAAAGCGGCGGACAGTTGCAGGTTAATCCGCAAAGCAGGGCGGTATTTAAAAACGCCGTTGTAGAGCCTTACCTTTTTCAGTGCCCTGACGGAATGAGCTTTCAGTTTTTAAGGACGGGTTATTTTATTAAAGACTGCAATAAATTTACAGAAATTGTAAAGCTAAAAGATACTTTTAACAAATAATCGCTTTTATGTGTTTAGAGTTTAGCATTTTAACAGAGGAGATTTTATATTCAAATGAAAATTTTTCTAACCGGCGCAGGCGGATTTATAGGCCGCAATATAAAAGAGCAGTTAGGCTCTAAACACCAAATTATAAGTTATTCGCACAAGGATATAGACTTATGTAAAACCGAGTCTGTTTGTGAGGTTTTGCAAGGCGAAAGTTTTGATGCGATTATTCACGCCGCGCAGATGCCTACGCACAGGGCGGCACAAAACGCAGAGGGCGCAGTAATGACTAATCTGTTGATGCAGGCATGTATCAGTAAGGCGGCGGCGCTTTGCGGTGTAAAAAAGATTATAAACTACGGCAGCGGCAGTGAATACGCAAGAAACCGTGAGCTTGTAGATGTAAGCGAAAAACAGATAGGTAAAAATATACCTTATGATATAACGGGTTTTACAAAATACCTTTCCAATTTAATAAATGAATCGGGGGTAAAGCAATATAATTTAAGGTGTTTCGGCGTTTTTGGAAAATACGAGGATTACACAATAAGGTTTATTTCTAACGCTATTTGCAGGGTGCTTTGCGGTTATTCCATTTCCTTAAAACAGGACAGGTATTTTTCCTATGTTTATATAGATGACCTTGCGGTGATTACCGATATATTTTTGCAAAATAATTTTAAATATAATGACTATAATATTGTTTCATCTGAAAAATGGAGTTTGCTGGACATTGCAAGACTTGTAAGGAAAATTTCTATTAAAGATGTTGCGATAAATGTCGCTTTGCAGGGCAGGGGCTTGGAATATAGCGGAAGCAATAAAAGATTTCTCTCTGAATATCTGTACACCTTTACTCCTATGATAGATTCCATAAATATGCTGTTTGATTGGTATGTATTAAATTTTGATACCATAGACAGAGAAAAAATACTATATTGCAGGTAATTTATGCTGCTTAACTGTTTAAAAAAACCTGAAAAATCTAACGGGCAGATTTTGGCCAAATTATTACTATACAAAAAAGTGTCGATTTTTGATATAATTTTAAAATATTTTATATTATTTTAGCTGTTTTTAGTAAATTTTATCGTTCTTATTATAATTTAGTATTATATAATACATTTGACATAGCTTTAAAAAAGAATTATAATAGAACAAAAATGATAATATTTTTTTCATTTATACATTGGAGAAAAAATGAAACAATGTAAAGTATGCGGAACTTCTGTTCACATAGAATCTAATACCTGCCCGTCTTGCGGTAACCATAATTTTTATGTTCTTGATGTTAAAATATGCCCGTTATGCGGTAAGGTTAACAGCAGAACAAGTGTTTATTGCGAGCAATGCGGTAAACAATTTGTAGGCGCGCAAGGTCAAAATTATAATGCAAAAAAGCCCGTAAACGTATCTGCAAGACCTCCTGTATACAGGGAAAGACAGCAGGTTATTGCGCCCCCTCCCGAAAAGGATTACGAAATTGAAAAGCCCGTAGTCAAGATTGCCAAGCCCGAAGAAACGGTTGCCGAAAGGGCGTATAAAGATTTTATTGCTTTAAAGCCCGAGATAAAGGAATCCGGGGATAATACGGAATTTGCATATTATGTTAACGGCAGCGCAGAAAAACTGCCCGTTGTAATACTGCCTAAGTTTGCAAAAACTCAGGGCAAAAATATACTCGTAAACATTGTTGTAAATAATGTTCGGTCAGATGCCGAAAGCGATTACAGCTCAAAGCAAGGTTTTAGCCAAATACAACCCGACATCAAAAAAAATATTGTCGAGGAAGACGAAAGCGACAGGACTTTTAAGCCGTTTTCTTCCATTAACGGTCAGGATGAATATGCTGATTCTGTCAAAAACCAAGAAACTGCAAAAGAGTCAGAAAACACGCATACCCCCGAAAATATATTACAAAATAATGACCAACCGACCGCCGAAATAATCCCGACGGAAAAAGTTAAAAAGCTACATAAGGAAAAAAGCATCAAAATAAAGGGAAAACGGCATTTAACATTTGGCTCTTTTACTTCAAGTTTATTTTTAGTGATTTTGTCACTTGGCTTGATTGCAAGTTTTGCTATGGTATTTTACAATTCTACTAATGCGGAGCTTAGAAGTTCGGGAATAAGTGCGGTGCTTTATATGTTGAAAGACGTTTTTAAATTAGATGTAACGCTTCCACCTGCCTTTGTTGAAAACGGTTTTCTTGCTTTCTGGACAGAATATCAATCAGGCGGACAGTTTTATAACTATGCTCATTTAATACCTTACATAAGCAGCGGCATAATAGTGTTTACCTTAATCAATATATTTGTGCTGCTGTTTACCTTTAAGCATAGGCGCTGGGCAAAGATTTTTCTGTTTATTACCAGCTTATTGTCGCTGCTCGCAATAATAGTCATTGCTCTTGCCATTGAATTTGTATACAAAGCGTCTGTTGTCGGCACATTGGGTTTAGGGCTTATAGTTGCGGCAATAATTTCCCTGATAATTTTTATTACCGTAATAGCAACTTACAAACCTAATAAAGAATAACTTTAACACTTCGGAGATAAGCCTATAACTCTTTAAAAAACAGCGATTGTTTAGACTTTCTCCTTTTTTTTGTGAAAAATACGCAAAATATGGTATTTTTTGAATAATCTATTATGTATTATTTACTTTATATGTTATAATTTAGGGAAACTTTGATAAAAAAATATTTTATTTTAAATTTAATTGTTCAAAGTTGTTTAACTTATATACTATATTGTTCCTAAATTTTATTCTTATAATATTCTTATTCTTTTAATTGCCAAATATTTTTGCTGCATAATAAACAACAGAGAAATGCTTTGATTAGCGGTTTTTTTCGGGGGTTTTTTTATAATGCACAGTGCATTGATTATATTAAATAATAATGATATTAAATTTTTAATATTTATTTTTATATTGTTTTTTTTATTAATTGCGATTGTGTTATGTGGTTTAATGTTGCTTAAAAAATATAGAAATAAAGGACATAAATTTGATTTACTTATCAACAGCGTTCCTTACGGCGTATTTATGTGCGAAAAGGACGATGTTCTGACTGTAAAATTTTGCAACGAAAATTTTTTATCGATAATAGGTTATACCAAGCAGGAGCTTGACGCTAAATTTAAAAATAAATTTATGAATGTTATATATAAAGATGATTTGGGTTTAGCGTATAAAAATATTTTTCAGCAATTACAGCAAAAAGACACATTTGAAATAAGATTGCGAATAGTAAAAAAAGATAATATACACGCCTGGATTCAATTGAATGGGCGTGTTTGTAAGTTTAACAATAAATATTACTATAACTGTTCGATATCTAACATTACTAAGGGCGTGCTTAGCGAACACGATAAGAGAATAGACGAAGAAAGATACAGAATAATTGCCGAATCTTCTGACAGTGTAATATTTGAGTACAACATTAAAGAAAAAACAGTATTTTATACAAACAAGTTTAAACAAAAATTTGGTGAATTTCCGTTAATAAACAATATACCCGATTCTATAATAGACAAGGGGAAAATCCACAGCCTAGACCTGAAAGCTTTTTTATCTGAATACAACAAAGTATTATACGGAAAATCAAGCGGCAGAATAGAGATAAGGCTTAGAAAGGCAAACGGGGAATTTTTTTGGGCGCAGCTGCGGTACACCTCAATTTTTGACCAAAACGGCGTTCCCGCAAAGGTTATAGGCAAGATTATCGATATAGACAAGCAAAAGAAAGAGACAGAAAGCCTAAAAAAAGCCAATCAGATGGACAGTTTTACAGGTCTTTACAATAAAACAGCGATTCTTGAGCATATAGAAAAATACATAAGCGAAAACGGCGAAAAAAAGCATGCTTTGTTTTTTATAGATATAGATAATTTTAAGGTGGTAAACGACAGCCAAGGGCATATTTACGGCGATAAAATTTTGTTTGAGCTTTCCTGCGTAATAAAAAAGCAATTCAGGCATACGGATTTAGTGGGAAGAATAGGCGGGGACGAGTTTTTGGTATTTTTAAAAGATTACATAGATGAGGACTTTATACACGAAAAGGCGGCGGCACTGTGCCAAAGCATAAGCAGTATTAAGACGCAGCTTAACAATGTCAGGCTTACAGCCAGCGTCGGAATTACTTTATACCCCAAGCACGGCAAACTGCTTGCTGCCATTTACGAAAAGGCAGATATTGCCCTGTATGCAGCAAAGAGCGAGGGCAAAAACAAATATAAGATTTATACTCAGGAATTAGCTGTAAAGCAATATTTATCGCCCTATCAGGCGCAAAAGGGCGATAATAAAATTATGGATATAAAAAAAGAGAACATCGGCGATTATACAAACTTTTTGCTTGAAGTTTATGATTGCCTTAACTGTTCTGATATTGATAAGGCTGCAGAGGATGCGCTGCAAATGTTAGGCAAAAAATTTAATGCCGACAGGGTATATGTTTATGAATTTATCGGCAGCAATAAGGTTACCAATATTTATGAATGGTGCGGTGATAAAGTAAAGCCGCTTAAAGACAGCAGCAAAAATATTACTATGGATAAGCTGTCTTATCAAAAATATTTTAACGATGTGGGCTTTTTCTATACATCTAACGCAGACCAGTTTAAAGACATACAGGAATTTAATATATTCAATTTTTTCAATAACACATCTTTTTTGCAGTGTAAAATTACACATAAAGATACTTTTATAGGCTTTATAGGTTTTGATATAATAAACGGCTTAAATATGGTTACACAGGAAGAAATGGAAACATTGAGCTTTACTGCTAAAGCGTTCGGCAAATTGATGAAAAACACATCTAAAGATATTAAAAATAAAACCTTAACATAAAAGAGCCTGACTATGAAAAAATATATCTTTAATAACATAATTTTTATATTTTTTGCGTTATTACTTATAACGGTGATTGCGTATTTTTTTGTTTCTGATTTTACGATTAAAGAGAGAGAAAATTATTATTCCGTAATAAATGAAAGGTTGGTATCTGCTGCCGACGAAGCAGCCGCTGCCGTACATAAAGGCAGAGGGCTTGCAGAGGGTTTAAATTATTATGACCAGCAGTCTGAAAATCTGCTTGAAAACTATTATGCGCTTGGTTATATTGCGGAAAGCGGCGGCGAAATCAGTATAAAAACCATTGGCGGCGAAAATACCTATGTACTTAAAGGCGGCGCTTATGACAGGCTTACTAAAAAAGATTATTGCTTTGCGCTTGCAGATAAGGTTTTTGACGGGTTTGAAGGTAATAATTACTTATTATTTTTTAAAAGCAGCGCCGCGGGCGGAACTCATTTTCTTATAGCTTTGTCCGACAGCATTTTTAATGAAAGGTATATTTTTAATTTTGAAAACCTTATGGTTGTATCTTCCGACGGCATTATTATGACCGATTATAAAGGCGATACCGGCGGCGGCACACTTTCCGGCTTAGGCTTTTCGCAGCAAATTATTGCAGGTAACGGCGGAAATGTATATTCTGTTTATCATAACGACAATAAATTTATTGCGTATAATGCTTTGCACGAAGGCTCGCCCTATAAAATTGCGGGTTATCTGTCTTCTGCTGCGGTAGACGGTTATATTCAAAAGATTGTGGCTAAATTTATTGTTTTTATTATTGCCATTATTGCAATTTTTGTTATTGCCTGTGTGCTGATAGTAATATTTTATTTAAATCATTACAATAAGCTGCTGCTTATTAAAGCAAAAAATCCGCTGTATATGATAAAGGTAAATAAAAAGGGGGACATATTTAAGGCTAACAGCTGGTTTAAGGAAAGTTTTAATAAGGTAAATATTTTTGATAATGTGTTTGACAACGGCATTTCGCTGCTTGAAATTTTAAACAAAAACCTGCCTATGATTGTCTGCATAAAAAACAAGCAAAATGAGGACAGATATATAACATTCTTTACAATATCTGTGTTTAACGGCTATAAGCTGATTGGCGAAGATACTACTGTCGTTATGGATGTATATGTTAAAAACCTTATCGAGCTTAGGCATAATGAACATCTTAAAATGTTTAACAAAAAGCAGTTTGAATACGATTTTAAACAGCTTAAAAATGAACTTCGCTTGCAAAGCGGATTATATATTGTTTTTGAAATAAGAAACATAAACAAATACAGGTCTATGTTCGGAGAAGACTTTTATAAGGAAATTATATTAAGGCACTCTGCTAATATTAAGGAAATATTTAAAAATTACGGCAATTTATATTGTTTTGATAACGAAATATTTGTGCTTTTGATATTGGGAAATGAAAAATCTTCAAAATTTAAAGAGAATATTAAAGATTATATGAGAAAGCTTAATATGCCGCTTAATGTAGAAAAAAGCCTTATAAAAGTAGACTGCTTTGCAGGCATTGTCGATTTGGATTATAATATAATAAGCAGCAGTATCAGCGAAATACATTCTATGGCGGAGTTTACACTGGAAAAGGCTTATGAGATTAAAAGGCAGTTTGATTATTATGACAAAACCAAGGAAATGTTTTATATTTCTCAAACCAAGAAAAGAGAGATTGTTAAGTATATATCTGAAAACAAAGAGATAGATGTTTATTTTCAGCCCCAATACAGCATTTTACGCAATAAAATTGTGGGATTTGAGGCTTTGAGCAGAATAAAGGGGCAATATCAGAATGAATTGTCCATAATAGAGTTTATAGAAATTGCCGAGCGTACGGGGCAAATGATATCTATAGGCGATTA
This sequence comes from Clostridia bacterium, assembly GCA_028700355.1. Taxonomy (GTDB): domain Bacteria; phylum Bacillota; class Clostridia; order Christensenellales; family HGM11417; genus STF1-284. The sequence goes on along the minus strand of JAQVSX010000015.1, from coordinate 191 downwards.
TGTTTTTGTTAAAGCCTTTGAATTTGTTAAAATTGTTGCCGATAAAGATGTTGTTGTTTCGCTGAATGTTTCGCCTGTGCAGCTTTTGCAAACGGGTTTTGTAAGTAATTTTCTTGAAAAGGCTAAAAAATACGATATAAAAAAGGGCTCTGTCAGTCTTGAAATTACAGAAACGTTTTTAATGTCTTCCT
>JAQVSX010000014.1:5612-9145 GCA_028700355.1 Clostridia bacterium | reverse complement strand
TCTGAAACAATATACCCAGCTTGCCGCCAATCTCTCTCAGCACATTTATGTGCTCATCATCGGCATTTGCCGCATATGCCCCTGCCACAAGTGCGGCGGTGATAAGCCTGCCCGTCTTATGTGTGTGTATATATAACAGCTCTTTTTCACCCGCCAGCGGATTGCTGACACAGCAAAGGTCAATGCTTTGACCTCCCGCCATACCCATGCCGCCTGCGGCTGATGCTACTACCTTTGCCGCCTTTATATTATATGCCTGAGGTTGCTTTAAAATATATTCAAATAGTATTTCAAATGCCATATTCAGCAAAGCGTCGCCTGCCAAAACCGCCATGCCTTCACCAAAAACCTTATGGTTAGATGGCATTCCCCTTCTGTAATCGTCATTGTCCATACAAGGCAAATCGTCGTGAATCAGCGAATAGGTATGGATTAACTCAAGAGCGGCTGCAAAAGGCGCTGCGGCGGCGGCATTGCCGTACATATCGGCGGCGGCAAACGCAAGCACCGGTCTCAACCTTTTTCCTCCCGCATTAACGCTGTATTTCATTGCCGAAATAAGCGGTTCAGGCACTTGCTCAAAGCTGCTGAAAGCCTCGTTTAATGCGCTTTCGGCAAGAAGTACATATTGTTTATATTTATCGTTATAATTCATCGCCATTGCCCGTAACGCCTGCAAGCTCTTTGTTTATCTCGGTTATCTTGCCCTTTTTCTCTTTAAGTATTTTCATACACTGTGAGGACAGCTTTAAACTTTCTTCAAATAGAGCAATGCTCTCGTCAAGCGTTACAGAGTTATCTTCAAGCCTGTCAGATATTTCTGAAAGTCTTTTTATATATTGTTCAAATGTCATAAGTTCTCCTTAGCTGCCTCGGCAGCATTATCAGCTTTGTTATATTTACCGCTTACGGCAATTTCCCTAACCTGCGCCGTTACCTCGCCGTCGTACATCGCAATATCGACAATCTGACCTTTTTTAAGCGAGCTTGCGCTGCTTACCGCCTTTCCGCTACTGCCTAAGATTACCGAAAAACCTTTTTTTAATATTTTCACAGGGTTTTTTTCGTCAAGCGCAGACAGCCTGTTATTTAACAGATTTTCGCACCTTACATAATTATTTTGTGTTTTATAGCTTATTTCACGCAGCAGCAGCTTTATATCGTAAGAATATCCGCGTATTTTGCCGTTTACATTTGCGGTAATACCGTTTATAGCGGTTTCTAAATCCTCTAAGCCGCTGTCAAACCTTTGCTTTACGGCTTTGCTGATACTTTGGCACCTATTGCTGACAAACTCAGCAAGCTGCTTTGCGTCGGGCAATGTTATTTCCGCAGCTGCCGTCGGTGTCGCCGCCCTTGCATCTGCCGCAAGGTCGCAAAGCGTATAATCCGTCTCGTGCCCGACCGCCGAAACTATGGGAGTATTGCAGTTGTAGACCGCCCTCGCAACCGTTTCTGTGTTAAAAGGCATAAGGTCTTCGGCAGAGCCTCCGCCCCTTGCAACAATAATTAAATCTGTACCTGCGCCGTCTAAAACCTCTATTCCCCTTGCCAACTCAAACTCCGAGCCCTTACCCTGAACGGCGGAAGAATATAGGTAAATTTCAAGTCCGCTGAATTTCTTTGCGGCAACAGCTTTAATGTCGTGCAGTACCGCCCCCGTTTTGCTGGTTACAACGCCGAGCTTTGAAACAAAAAATGGCAACGGCTTTTTATGGCTTTGGTCAAAAATACCCTGTTTTTCAAGTTTTTCTTTTAGCTGTAAAAATTTTATATATGCTTCGCCGGTACCTTCGGGCATAATACTGCTGACATTAAAAGAAATCTTCCCCCCCCTTTTATAATAGGAAACAGTACCCTTTACTATGCAGCTCTCCCCGTCCTTAGGTAAGTATTCCCTTAACTGGGTTGCAAAATACACACAGGAAATTTGAGATGTTTTGCCTTTAAGAATAAAATAGGCGTTGCCGCCCGATTCGCCGTAATTTGCAATTTCTCCCCTAAGCTGAATATCTGCAAGCATACTTTCGGCATCAAGAATGTTTTTAATGTAATCGTTTATTTTATCAACGGTAAAAATTATTTGGCGCATTGCGTTTTAGCCGCCTTTAAGGTATTGCTAAGCAGCATTGTAATTGTCATAGGGCCTACCCCGCCGGGAACGGGCGTAATAAACGATGCCTTTTCCTTTACGTTATCAAAGTCGACATCGCCGCATAATTTTCCGTCAAGCCTGTTCATTCCTATATCTATAACTGCGCAGCCTTCGCTAACCATATCCGCTGTAATAAATTTTGCCCTTCCGACAGCGGCGCATAAAATATCTGCACTGCGGCATATCTCTTTTAAATTTTTTGTTTTGCTGTGGCAGATAGTTACGGTTGCGTTTTCCTTTAACAGCATAAGCGCAAGCGGCTTTCCGACTATATTGCTCCTGCCCACCACTACGGCGTGTTTACCCTCTATCTGTATTCCCTCATATTTTAGCAAAACTATGCAGCCTGACGGCGTGCAAGGGTATATCGTATCCCTGCCCAAAAGCAAATTACCTGTATTTACAGCATGAAAACCGTCTACATCTTTTTTGTAATCTATATGAGATAAAACTTCTTCTTCATCTATGCCACGCGGCAAAGGCAGCTGAACCAATATGCCGTGTACCTTATCATCGCCGTTAAGCGTATTTATAAGGTAAATTATTTCTTTTTGGCTTACATTTTCCGGCAGATAGTATGCAAAGGATTTTATTCCCGTTTCCTCACAGCCCTTTATTTTGTTTTTTACATAAACCTTAGATGCCCCGTCATCACCTGCAAGTACGACGGCAAGACCGGGTTCAAAGCCGTAATTAGCGGTAAACTCTTTTACATATTGCTTTATTTTTTGCCTTATACCAAGTGATACAGATTTTCCATCAATAATTTTAGCTGACATAAAAAAACCTCAAAATAATCATTTTTTTTATTTAGCCTTTAAATAAGCGGCAAGTATGCCGTTTATAAATGTATGGCTTTTGTCCGTTGAGTAAACCTTCGCAAGCTCTACAGCCTCGTTTACCGATACAATATCGGGTATATCGTCTGCGTATTTTATTTCATACATAGCGAGCAGCAAAATTGCAAGGTCTACCTTGAATATCCTTTCTGCCTTAAAATCTTCAGACAATGCGGCGATTTCGGCATACAAACTGTCAAAATTTTCTACAACACCGTTGTAAACCTTATCAATATATAATTTATCGGTATCGCTAAGCTGTGAGGGCTGCTCGGACAAACCCTCAACGTTTTTTGTCTTTAAAAAAAGATATTCAAATATAAGCTTAAAAGCGTGTTCTCTAGCCTGTTTCCTCATAAATTCCTATTGCTGTACTTTAATAATCGCTTCTTTGTTTTTTTTCTTTACCTTACAAGGTATTCATATAAACAAAATTTGATGGCTTAAAAAACCATCAAATTTAAATTTCAGCGCAAACATATTAATTGTTTTCGGCATTAAAAGTAACCGACAGCACCGAGACATTTACTAATCGCACC
>JAQVSX010000014.1:0-5512 GCA_028700355.1 Clostridia bacterium | reverse complement strand
AAAATTTGATGGCTTAAAAAACCATCAAATTTAAATTTCAGCGCAAACATATTAATTGTTTTCGGCATTAAAAGTAACCGACAGCACCGAGACATTTACTAATCGCACCTTATATTCCGTCATAGTTTCTATAGAGCGCTTAACATTCTCCTGAATCATAAACGCTACATCAGGCACGCTGTAACCGTAATAAATGTTTATAGCGATATCTGCTATTACCTTATTATCTACAAACTCTATTTTTACACCCGAATAAGAACTTTTTGCACTGCTTTTGTAAAGCGAGGCAACGCCCTTTACTTCCTTAACGGCAAGCGTGATAATATTTTTAAGTATGCTGCGGGAATACGATATTATACCGCTTTCGTCCTTTAAATTATCTTTATCCAAAATAAGCAGCTCCTTGAAATTATCTTCAAAGACATTATAACATAAATTCAAAGCATTTACAATAATCTAAAACGCTAATTTTGGCAATTTATAGGGGAAGCTATAATATTCCCTATATACTTATTCTATGGGTATAATGCGTATATCGTCGGCATCAAGCCCCGTTTGCTCGTACATTGCATTGTATATTACGGCATAATCGTCTCTTGTAAGCTCAGCCGCCTTTACGATAATGTTTGCGCTATCGGCGGTAAGACTCATTGTTACGATAACATCTTCATAACCCTTGCCTTTTAGTATCTGTTCCACATTCATTTCCTGGTCCATATTGTTAATAAGTTTAAGCTTCTGGTCCATAGCTGTCTGCCTTTGTTCTGAGTATTCCGCCTGCGTTGTTTCTATTATAGAATCAAGCCAAGCAAGCTCTTCGCTCCTTGTAGATTCCCTTACGGACCTCGATTCCATAAAGAAACTGCCAGTAGTTATGTAATCATCGCCGTCGTCTTTATCGGCATTTGCCGCAAGCTGAAAATTGAGTATAGCCGTTGCGACCAGCAATACCACCATACCCGCAAGTATAAAAATCTTTTTCTTTCTCGTTAACATTTTTTTATATCCTCCTATCAGATTATTGTAAAATAACTTTATTATCTTGTCATTTCAAAAATTTCTATTTTTTCAGGCTGCAAACTCAGCAATGTGCTTACCGCCTTTGTAAGCTCTATCTTAACCCTTACGCTGCCTGCGCCCTCGCTTACAATTACAACGCCTTTTACAGTCGGCTCTATTTCCTTTAAAACTACGGCTTTGCCGTTAATAATCAGCGGATTGTCGTTTTCCGTTACCGATTTAGTTTCCCTGTACCCTCCCGAATAATCATCTATCACGGTATTAGACTGTTTGCTTATGGTAGAGGCGGTTATAATTTCCACGCCGCTTTCAAATGTAATCATTACGCTAACTTTGCCTGCGCCGCTTATATCGCCGAGTATTTTTTCTAATTTTTTTTCAAGGGCAACGCCGTATTCGTTTAGCGTAAATGTTACGGTATCGTCTTTTTTACCCCCGAAAAGACTGCCCGAAAAAAATATTATAAGAATAATCCCTATAAATACAGCCGCAATTATCAGTTCTATATTCTTAATGGATTTAAGTTTTTTAAAAATACCGTCAAACTTTGCCGTCTTTTTTTTTGCGGTAACATTATTGATTTTCTCCATAGGTATAAACACGCTCCTTTGATACATTAAAATATTCGGCGGTTAAATCAATAATATTATCAATAATATATATATGCTGACTATCGCCGTTAAATTCAAAATTTGTTAAATCAAGCTGAATAAAATCAATTTCAATTTTTTCTTTGTCGCCGCTGTACAAAACCTTTACCGCAATATTTGGGTAACCCTTTTGCTGTAAATAATTACGCGCGGATTTTTCCATTGCCTTTGCCCTTTGCTCGTTCAGCTTTGCGGAAAATGCATAATCGCTTTGCAAAATATCCTGCTTAAAAATATCTTTATAATCAATTCCCTTATTAAAAAAATTTGCAATAGGCGAAATAATTATAAATACCAAAAATACGGAAAGGGCACTCTTTACATATTTAGCCGTCTTGCCTTCGGGCATTAATATTTCTGAAACGGCGATAATAACGACAGCCCCCGTTATCGTGAGTATATATATGCCGAAAGTCCCCCCAATCATGCCAGCACCGCATTTGATGTCATAAGCAGCAGCATTACGGTAATAAAAAACATAAAGGCAACGGATACAAATGCGGCTATAAGCAGATTAAAATTTGATGCCGCCGCCTGCAAAAAAGAGGGTATTTTTTTGTCGCTAAGCGGCTCGCAGATAGCCGCCGCAAGTTTTAAGCCGAGTGAACATACTATCATATTAACAACTGGCGCAAGTACATAGCATATAAGCATAATAAGCCCCGCAACGCCGACAGCGTTTTTAATAAGCACGGTGCTGCCAAGCACAAGGTCAAAGCCTTCCTTTATATAACCGCCTACAAAGGGTATGGAATTGCTTACGGCATATTTTATAGTTCTTATCGAAACGCTGTCGTGCGTAGATGCCAAAATTCCCTGTATGCTTAAAAATGCAATAAAAACCGTAAATGAAATGCCTATTATCCATTTGCCGCTGCTCTTGAAAAAATCTGCAAATTTTGCTACCTTTATATTATCCGTCAAATTGGAAACAACGCTTAAAATAATTGACGCAATAAACAGCGGTATAATAACGCTGATTATTATGCCTGTAACCATACTGCTGAGCAGTACAACGGCGGGCTGATATATACTGCTTGACATTGCGCTTCCGCTTGCCGCCATAAGCGTCAGTATCAGCGGAAATATTGCAGCCATTAAATCTTTTATAAGGTTAAGTGTGCTGACAAGGCTTGATGCAAGCTGATAGACAAGCGTAAGCACAATAAGTACAATTGACAGATAACACATAAAATGTATAATATCACCGGTTTTGGTCTTTTGAGATTTTGCCACAGCGAGCAGATTGCCAAGTATAGAAACCGCGACAACGCTTGCAATTACGGGCAAAAGTTTTACCGCCTGATGAAAGACAATTTGCAGTATCGTTTCTAATACATAGCCGCTGCCCCCTACCTCGCCCTTTAAAACCTTTTCAATCTTTTCCTTAAAGCTGTTTGCACCGAAAATATTAAAGCCATCGTCATCTAAGGAATATATAAATTTATCAAATGCCGCTGTGTCTATGCTGTTTAATTGTTCGCTTACATTGTCTTCAAGCTGTTTATGTACATCGGGCAGCACAGTGTCTTTTGCACAAACATTTTTTACCGCAGTTTGCGGCAATAATGCCAGCGCCAGAGTAAATATAAGAAATAAAATTTTTAATGTAAGCTTAACCCTCATAAATCACCGCTTTAAACCGTCATTTGTGTAATTATATCTATTACAGCGGTAAGCATAGGAAGTGCCGCTATCAATATTATTATCTTTGCGGCAAAGGTAATCTTGTCCCCTATGCTTTTATTTCCGCTGTCTTCGCAAACACCCGCTGAAAACTCTGCGATATAACCAACGCCTATTATTTTTAACACGGCAGAGAGCAAATCGCTGTTTACGCCCGCCTTTTCCGAAAGGGCGGAAAGCACCGTAACCGCCTCAAAAATGTAATCCGCTACGATAAAGAGTATTATTATTGCCGCTCCTGCCGATATAAGCAGCGCTATTTCGGGCTTGTACTGCTTAACGGTAAGCGCAAGCACAGCCGCAAGCAATCCTATTGCGCATATCTTGAATATATCCATATCAATAAAGAGAAAACAGAGATTTTATTGTATCAAAAAGCCTGCTTATCATATCTATTACCATCATCAATACAATAACAAGCCCCGCCAAAGTCGTAAGCGTTGCCATTTCGTCCCTGTCAGATTTTTTAAGTATCTGTCCTGTTATTGCAGTCAATATACCTATCGCCGCAATTTTAAAAATTATATCAACACCCATATTTTCTCCCGCATTGCCAATAAAAATATATTGTCAAATCATAAAAAGACAGACTGCTACACCCAACAAAAAGCCAAGCTTTTTATACATAGGCGAGTATTTTTTTTTATCGGCGCTGCAACTTTGTTCCGCCGCCGAAAACCTTTGCTTATAGCTTTCTATTTGCTCTATCTGCGTCTTTTCGTCGCTTTTGCCCAGCATACAAAAAAAGCCGCAAATAAGCCTTTTTTCTTCTTCATTTATGCAGGCGCATTTTAATTGCTGCTGCAACTTTTCGCTTGTAAGCTCATTTCCGCCTTTAATTATATTTTTACATAAATCTGCAATATCTTTAAGCCCCGATAGGTAATTTTCTGACGCTTGGGATAAAATTTCCTCTAATGGCATCAATAAAAAACCAATGTCTGTTTTAAGCTTTTCACAAAATTGGCAAAGCTCAAAAAACAGTTTTTCCCTCTTTATATAATAATTCGCTATGCCAAAACCGATATATGTTGTACCGAATATTACAGCTCCGCAAAGAATATAAATCATACAATCACTTCCATATTTTCGTCATAAACATTTTTTAGCGTGCCTACGGCGGGAGTATCTGTCAAAATTATATACCTTTTAAACGCTTTGCTTTCTATCAGTCTTTCAAAGCCCCTTTTATACCTTAAATCGCTGATATCCTGAGCGTGCAGCGTTGCAACAACGCTTACTCCGCAATACAGCGCCTCTTCAACGGACTGTATATCGCATAAGCCTTTAAGCTCGTCGCATACAATAACTTCGGGGCGCATAGAGCGTATTCCGTTAATAAAGCCGAATTGCTTTTTACAGTACAAAAGCACATCGCTGCTGCCAATATCAAAGCTGAAACCGCCGTCCGCCTCTCCTGATATTTCACCTCTTTCGTCAATTATCAGCACATTTGCGCCGTCGCTTATGCTTCTGCAAATATCCCTGATAAGTGTCGTTTTGCCTGCTCCGGGGGGAGAAATAACAAGTGTACTGAGCATTTTGCCGTCAAAGCAATGCCTAAGCACCTTACCGCCGCAGCCCTTTATCTCGTGCGGAAACCTTACATTAAGCGATGTAATGCTTTTAAGCGTCTTTATATTTTCGCCGTCATAGACCGCCTGACCGCAAAGCCCTATGCGCATGCCCCCACTTACGCCTATAAAACCCGCCTTAATCTGTTCGTTTACCGCATAGAGCGAAAACTTACCCGCTTTAAGCAGAGTTTCCTGTATCCATTCGGGATTGCAGACCGTATCAATTTCTATGTATTTTCCTGCTATATTTGCCGATATTTTTCTGCCTTTTCTAAGTCGCAGCTCAAACAGTTTGTCCCTTTCGGCATAGCGGCTGACCTCATCAATTAATTTTTGTGGCAAAATACTTTCCATAGTTTATAGTCCCTTTTATCTGCTTTATATATCTGTTTATACCGCTTATTATATAATATTACAGCTTATCCCAAAATATGATTAGGGAAACTCTATATTCAGGGGCTATTTAGAGGTTCCCGATTAGGAAAACTCTAAGAAACATCCGACAAGGCAAATAAAAAGGGAGATTGTAACATTATTGTTTTGTTCAGTCCCTTTTTTTTGTTTTTTTACAGGGTTATG
>JAQVSX010000013.1 GCA_028700355.1 Clostridia bacterium | reverse complement strand
AAAGCCGGAATACGTAAGCGTAGACGATATACCTGCCGAGATTATTGAAAAGGAAAAAAGGATATTAAGGGAGCAGGCTTTAAACGAGCCAAAGCCAAAGCCCGCAAATGTTATTGAAAAGATGGTAGAGGGCAGGCTTAATAAATTTTTTGAAGAAAATGTATTACTGCAACAGAAATTTATTAAAAACCCAGATATCACTATTAAAGATTTAGTAGGTGAAGCTACAAGCGCCATAGGTGAAAAGATTTCTGTAAGAAGATTTGTTCGTTATGAGCTTGGCGAAGGAATTGAAAAGAGAAAGGATAATTTAGCTGACGAAATCAGTAAAATGACTCAAAAATAAATATATAAGGAACACTGTTTTTGTGTTCCTTTTTTTTAGCCTGATAAGGAGTGTTTGTTATGATTAACGGTAATAATTATAAAAGAGTAATTATCAAACTCAGCGGCGAAGCGCTTGCGGGCGATAACGGTTTCGGTTTAGACAACAGCAAGCTGGAAAATGTTGTAGGTCAGATAGGGCCGATTATCAACAAGGGAATACAGATAGGCATTATTGTGGGCGGCGGCAATTTTTGGCGGGGCAGACAGGGCAGTAATATGGACAGGACGGCGGCAGACCATATGGGTATGCTTGCGACTGTTATTAATGCCTTAGCTTTGCAGGATGCGCTTGAAAAGCACGGTATACAGACAAGAGTACAGACCGCTCTTACAATAACAAGGGTAGCTGAACCTTATATTTTGAGACGGGCTATAAGACATTTAGAAAAGGGCAGGGTAGTAATTTTTGCTTGTGGAACGGGCAATCCGTATTTTTCTACCGATACCGGCGCTGCGCTGCGGGCTGCAGAGGTTCAGGCAGATGTGTTGCTGCTCGCTAAAAATATAGACGGTGTTTACGACGGCGACCCTAAAACAAATCCTCAGGCTAAAAAATATGACAACATAAAATTTATAGATGTAATAAAGAATGGCTTAAAGGCTATGGACACCACCGCAACATCTATGTGTATGGAAAATAATATTCCCGTTATAGTTTTTGCTCTTAACGAGCCTGACAGCATTATAAAAGCCGTTTCAGGTAAAAAAATAGGAACGCTTATAAATAATTAGAAGTAAGGGGCGGCAGAGCCCCTTAACTTTTTTTTAAATCTTTTTATTTTCTTTTGTTTTACTCTTTTTTACGGGCATTAAAAAGCCGCTCTTTAATGATGTATAATGTATGCCTTTATCAAAAAGCATAAATAATTGCGGCAATAATATAAGCACTAACAGCCCCGAAGTCAAAGCGCCCCTTCCGACCAGTACGCCAATCATAGATACTCCCGGCATTGTAGAAGCAATGCTGAGAGCAAAACCCGCTCCGCACATTATAGATGCCGAAGTTATAACGGAATGTTTATTTTCCTGTAAGGATGCAAGGGCTGCGTCAAATTTTCCCATACTTTTTCTGTAATGCATATAACTTTCAGACAGAATTATACCGTAATCTATTGTCGCACCTAATTGTATACAGCTTACCATAATTAAGCCTATAAAAATAATGGGCTGATTGAATAAATAGGGGTATGCGTAATTTATCCATATTGAACCTTGTATTACAAAAATCAGCAGCAGCGGCATCAATATAGATTTAAAGGAAAACAGCAGTACTAAAAACACAAGTCCTATAGATACCGCCATTATTACATTGTAGTCATAATCGGTTACTTTTTTGATATCGAGTACACTTGCGCTGTTGCCTATAAGATAATAATCAGTAAATTGTCCGTCTGCAATGCTTTTTATATCGTTTATAGCGGCGGTGCTGTCGTCACCTTCCTCGCTTACATTTAAATTAAGAATTATTCTGAAATAATTTTCTCCTAAAAATTGTTTTTCTGTTAGAGGTGAAAGGGATAAGCCGCTGCCCTCAGCCTGAAATTTTGCAATGGAATAACTGCTGACTGATGTTATGTATTCCTTTTGTGTAAGTTGCATGGCTATGGTAGATTCCTTTGTTATATCACTTTTTGGCACAAGTATTACAAGTTGATTCTGTCTGCCGAAAGACTGCTCAATTGCGGCTCTGTCTTGATACAGCCTGCTGCCTTTGCCGCCCGTCGATGCGGAATCCCCATAAATAAACTCGTTATTATATTGCGCATAAGCAGATGCCGCAATTAATATCAGCATAATAACCGGCAATACAAACCTTGATTTTTTCAGCAGACCGAACAAACCTTTAAAGCTTAGTTTAAATGTTTTATGCGAGGTTTTTTCTATAGCCTTGTTTAGCAAAATCATTAACGACGGCATCAGCAACAATACAGTTAAAAGGCTTAAAAATATTCCTTTTGTAAGCACAATACCCATATCGAAACCTATTGAATAGCGCATAAACATAAGTGCCACAAAGCCCGCTATTGTTGTAAGCGAGCTTGCGGCAATAGGCAGAATTGATTTTCTTACTGCCTCGCACATAGCTTCTTTTATATCGGTAAATTTTTCCCTTTCCTTGTTAAATCTGTTGGAAAGTATAATCATATAATCTATAGAAAGCGCCATTTGCAATATTGCCGCCGTCGCTTGCGTCAGATATGATATTTCGCCGAAAATTGCGTTGCTGCCCATATTAATAATAACAGAAACGCCCATAACCAGCAGAAATAAAAAAGGTTTTATAAAAGAATCTGTCGCAAAAAGTAATATTATTATTGCAAGCGGTATTATTATAAGCATTGCCATAAATGTTTCCGAATATGTAACATCGACATTGTTATATGTCTTTGCAGCCTCGCCGCTAAGATGAACATCACCTAGCTTATCAATTTTTTCTATTGCGCTTATAGTGCTTTGTTCATATTCCTTGCCGTTTAATATTACGGTAAACAGGGCATCGCCGTTGTAATAATTACTAAGTACATTTTTAACCTCATCGGGTAATGACGCAGAAAAATTTTGATAATTTTGCCAGAACATATCTGTGCTTATTTCCTCAGGCTTATAAGGTAGTACGATATCGTCAAGCCATACAACCTGCTTAGCGCCGTCAATTTGGATTAATAGGGCTTTAAATTCAAGCGCCTGCTGTAATGACAAGTCTTTAACCATTACCGAAAGGGAGGCGTTTTCGCCGAATTCGTCATATAGTATTTTTAACCCCTTAGAAGTCTGCGTGTCTTGGGGCAGGTATTTTGTTTGGTCGTAATTAACCTTTGTCAGCGGCAGCGTGAATATACTTATAATGCAAAGCGCGGCAAAAATAATCGGCATTATGTATTTTTTTGTAAGTAAAAACATTGTGATTTTTTTCATATTATATTACCTCCTATTTTCAAAAGCGAATAATTATTCGCTTTTATTAACAAAAAAAATTACATAGATATATAATTTTTTAATAACGCAGGTATTTAAGGATTATTTAAGTATTATATGATTAAAGCCTTTCTTCTATATTATAAAAGTATAAAAGTAACAGCCTTTCTGTAAGCGATTGAAATTTTTGTCTGTCGTTAGTCTTTAATATTGTAAAAAGGCTATTTACAAAGCCGTGTGATATAATTTCGGCTATTATTCGGTCGTTATCGTCGGGGGAGGGGAAAAGCCTTTTTTCCAGCATTTTTGTAACAAATTCGGTAATTTCATTAACAAAATTGCTGTACCTTGTGCCTTGGCTTTTGTAAAATAATATCAATATCTGTTTAGAATATACATTATATATATTCATTACACTTGCGGCAATATTCTTAGCGAGGTCTTTTACATTAAATTTTATATTTTCTTTTTCGTAAATTTCCTCAATCATATCGGGCAATTTTTTATATGCGTCTTCTACAACGGCATCAAAAAGGATTTTTTTTGACGGGAAATACCTGTATATATTGCCGACAGTTACATTAGAATTTTCTGCAATACTTTTTATTGCGGCGTTTTGATAGCCGTTTTGTTCAAATTCGTCTGTTGCCGCCGCAAGTATTCTGTCATAAATATATCCCTTTTTGTACTGCATAGCATTTATCCCTTATGTATTTCAAAAGCAAATCAAGATTTATTATTAGTATTATTATACAATACAATTAAAGTATTGTCAATATCAAATATCAAAAATTTATATTATATGGTATAATATTTATATAAGTTTTAGGAGTATTTTATGTTGTATAATTTAAGCAATAATTATTTAAACGTTGCAATATCTGACATCGGGGCGGAGATTATGTCTGTTATTGCGACTGACAAAACCGAGTACATTTGGCAGGGCAATCCAAAATTTTGGAAAGACAGGGCAATAAATCTTTTTCCCGTTGTAGGTAGGCTGTACGGCGGCTATTATGTTTACAAAGGTCAAAAATATGTAATGGATATACACGGCTTTATTAAAAGCAGTGTTTTTAATGTATTAACAAGTCAAAACAAAGCTGAATTTGTTTTCCGTTCCGATAAAAGCACCAAAAAAGTTTATCCGTTTGATTTTGAATATAAAATAACATATACTCTTTGCGGTAACAGTTTAAATGTTGTTTTTACTGTAATAAATACAGGCGGCAAAAATATGTATTTTTGTTTGGGCGCACACCCCGGCTTTAATTTGCCGTTGGAAAAAAATATAAACGAATGGCAATTAAAGTTTGACTGCAAAAAAGATGTGAATATGTTTGAGTTAAAAGAAGGTTTTATTACGGGTAAATTAAATAAATTTGACCTTAAAGGCGGCGATACAATTTTGCTTGACGAAAAAACCAAAAATATGCTGCCGCAAACGATTATATTAGAAAACCCTTGCAAAGGCGTTACTTTGCAATCTGATTATTCAAATAAAAGTGTGCATATAAGTTACCCCGATATGAATTATCTGGGGCTTTGGTCAGTGCAATATGCGCCTTATATTTGTATAGAGCCTTGGACGGGGTTGCCTTCATATTACGGAAAGGCTGACGAGCTTACAGCAAAAAAGGATATCATTACGCTTGAAAAAGAAAAGGAATATAATAACAGTATAACATATATATTCAGTTAACAAACAAAATCCGCACTTAAAGCTAAGTGCGGATTTTGATAACCGGATTAACGGCCGTTATTCGGCTTAGTATTAATAATTTCTTACATTATCCCTTATGGGATCAACGCGAAATTTTGTCCTTACAAGATAGTATAACATCCAAATGCCCGCAAGGCCTACAAGGACATATACTACAGCTGTAAATGCGCCGGCACCGAAAATAAATGTAACAAGGTTGAAGCCGAACACTCCTACAAGCAACCAGTTTAACGAACCGATAATAGTCAATATAATCGCAATAATTGTAATCATATTTTTCCACTCCTTTTTTTTATTAAATTGCAGGCATATAAACATAATTTTTGAAATTAGCTCATCAGTATTCTGCAAAATAAGTTATATGCCTGCAATTCTAATTATATTTTGTGCCGAAAGAGTAAAAAAATACATATTAAAATTATTTTTTATTTAACTATAAAATAAAGTTCTTATATGCTTGCATTGCAAGCCGAGGGGGGAAGTTTTACAAAAAAAGGGGAGAGTTTTCTCCCCGCTTTGTTACAGTATTTCCAAATTTTTACCGAAGGCTTTTTTAAATTCAGACGCTGCGCCTAAGGCGTTTTTAATTTCCAGTACTGCGTCGCCTTCTATTTCTGTTTTCATAATTACCGAATCTCCCAACAGGTCGCAGTTTAAGGTTTTTACTACGCCGCTCATACTTCTGTCAAGGCTTACGGCAATATTAAGAATTACTCCAAGCTTTCTGACTACATCGTAATCTTCTTCACCGATAAGGTGCTTGTATTTTATCCATTCGGCATTTACTAAATCGTCTTTTCTATGAGCAAAAACCACAAATGCAGCAAGCGTTAAATCCCTGTGCGATACGCCGTATAAATTAGAGTTAAGTATATTGTAATAAGAATGTCTGTGATAATTATAATATTTAATTCTCTTGCCGCAGTCGTACAGCATTGACGCTATTTTTAATATTTTAAGCAGCTGTCTTGGAAATTTATGCAGCACCCGGAGCTGTTTGAAAAGCTGTACAGACAAATCTGTAACATGCTCTACATGAGAGGAGTTAATATAATAATAAGAAATCAGTGTATTTAAACTGTGAGTCAGTACATCTGAAATAGGTTTTTCCAAAGTAATGGGGGAGGAGTAATTAAACATAATGCCTTCCCTCAGGCCGCATCCGCTGATTGTTATCTCGGGGATTTGAACATAATCTGTAAACGCCTTTATTTGCGCAAACGCACTGGGTATGATATCCGCTCTGCCCGACGACAAACCCCGTACTTTCATTTTCTTGTCAATATCGAGTACCTTAATCATATCGTAAATATTGACAAATTCTTCGGTGGGTAGTACATAATTATGCGCCATTTCCAAAGGATATTTTTTAACTTTTCTGCTTATTTTGCCAAGGTTACGGAAAGAGCCACCTACACCTATAAGGCGGGTGTCGGGGTCTATCTCTTTAAGCCAAGTTAATTTTTTAAGCTGCTCGGTAAAAAATTCCTCAATTTTAAGCGCTTGTTCCTGCGGTGAAAGATTATCGGTTGCAAACAAATCGGTAAGCGTTACAGCGCCAAATGGCAAGGTTTCAAAGGCTATAATGTTACGCCTTATATAATAAATTATTTTTGTGCTTCCGCCGCCAATTTCAAGTATTAAACCCTTAGGAATATCCATAGAATTTATCACGCCGTGATAAACAAGGCGGGCCTCCTCTTCAGCGGTAAGCACCTTAATTTTAATGCCGCAGGTTACTTGAACTTCATCTAAAAAACTTCTTTGGTTTTTTGCCCGTCTTACTGCAGAAGTGCCGACGGCAATTATTTTTTCGACATTATACGAATCGCACAATCTTCTGAACATTTTTAATGTTTTTATTGTTTGCGCAACTCTTGCAGGCTTTAAAAAGCTGTCTCTTTCCATATTCTGTCCTAATCTGACAGATTCTTTAAGTTCGTCAAGTACCATAAAATAGCCGCCTTCTAATATGTTAACAATAACAAGGCGGGCATTGTTAGACCCAATGTCAATAATAGCAATTTTTTTCAAGTTGTTTCATCCTACCTTTATAATTAAATCAATCTATAATAATATATTCAAACTATAATTATATTCAAATTTTTTTGATTATAACACATAAATTAAGCTTTGTATATAGCAAATAATATTTTTTGTGCATTATATACAGTTTTTTTAGTTATATTAATATATTTACTTTATAATGATAAAAAACATTAAATAAAAACCTTATATTTAAGGTTTTTAAAGAATGATTTATTTTATTAATTCAATAGCTTAATATTAATATTATAAACATATTATACCAATAATAAACATTGTGATTTCAGCAGGGGACAGAGCATAGCTTTTATCAATTTATTTTGTCTATTTCCTTTATGCAGTGCGTAGGGCATTTCTTAACGCATATCCCACAGCCGCTGCATTTGTCGTAATCAAATACCGGCAGATTGTCGATTATAGTTATTGCTTTTTCGGGGCAATTCTTTGCGCAAATTCCGCAGGCTATGCAGCCGTTTTTGCATACCGAGCTGACTTCCTTGCCTTTATCGTGGTTAGAACAAGCGCAATAAACCTTTGCAGATGCCCGAATTCTCTTAATAATTGATTTTGGGCAGTTTGTAATGCAAAGACCGCAAGATGTGCAATACTCCCTGTAAACCTGAGAATAGCCTTTATCGTTTACTTCTATTGCATAGTTAGGGCATTTGTCGACGCAGGTTCCCTGCCCTAAACAACCCGTATAACAAGCCTTTCTTCCGCCTGCAATCAATTCCGCCGTCTTACAGTCTCCGTATCCGTGATAATCAAATTTATCCCTGCAAGCGTTTCCGCCGTTGCAATGTACAATAGCATAGGTTTTTTCGCTTTTTTGGCTGTTTTCGCCGCTTAATCCTAATATGATATTAATTTCATCCTTTTTCTGCTTTGAGGTTATAGGACAATCATTTATAGTTATTTTTTTATTGTATAACGCTTCGGCAAAGGCATCACAGCCCGCAAAGCCGCATGCGCCGCAATTTGCTCCGCTTAAATGGTTTCTTATTTCTTCTAACTGAGCGTTTTTTTCTACCGCTAATTTTTTAGATATTATTACTATTAAAGTGGCAAGCAGCGCTCCTAAAAAAAGCAAAAACGCCGAGCCGATTAATATATCGATAAAGTTCATATATAGCTCCTGTAAAAATTATATAATGCCGCCAAATGCCGCAAAAGCCATAGCCATTATAGATGCGGTGATAAGTGTAATGGGAAAGCCCTTAAACGGGGCGGGTATGCGTGCCCTTTCTAATTTTTCTCTGATTCCTGCAAGCAAAACAATTGCAATCATAAAGCCTGCTCCGCTTGCAAAGCCGTTAATAAAAGCCTTTAATACATTATCAATGACAATTTCTGCGCCTGTATCGATATTTAAAAGAGCAACGCCCATTACGGCGCAGTTTGTTGTGATAAGGGGGAGATATACTCCAAGCGCATTATATAGTGATGGTGTAAATTTTTTAACTATCATTTCTACAATCTGTACAAGCGATGCAATTACAAGTATAAAAGATACTGTCGTTAAATATTCTAAACCGAGGTTTACAAGCACATAAAAATAAATAATATAGGTAACTACAGAGGCTATACTCATTACGAATATAACAGCCAAACCCATGCAGAATGCGGTTTCTGTGCTTTTGGCAACACCGAGCAAGGGGCATATACCCAAAAATCTGTTAAGTACAAAGTTATTTACAAGCACAGCGCCTAATATTATAAGAAAATACTCCATTTATACTTCCTCCGCACTTTTTTCGGGTAAGCTTTTAACCGATTTTTTATGTGGCTTATCCTTTGAATTATATATAGCGTTAAATGCCGCCATAAGCAGCCCCAGCATTAAAAATCCGCCTGCCGGCAAGCCGAATATCGCAATTTTAGGAAACCAACTGCCCAGCACCGCATTACCGAATATGCTTCCGTTTGAGATAAGCTCCCTTAAAAAACCTATAACACTTAAACTTAATGTAAAACCAAGTCCCATACTTATTCCGTCAATAACGCTGTCTGTTACCTTGTTTGCCGAGGCAAAGGCTTCTGCCCTCGCAAATATTATGCAGTTTACAACAATAAGGGAA
>JAQVSX010000012.1 GCA_028700355.1 Clostridia bacterium | reverse complement strand
CATACCTGAGCGTGAGGAAGGCTACGGAATTAACGCAGATTCAATAGATTACATTATTAGCAGCTACTCGCCCGACCTTTTTATTTCTGCCGATTGCGGAATAACCGCAATAAGCGAGGTAGAAATATTAAAAAGCAAAGGTATCGGCGTAATAATTACCGACCACCACAACAGCAACGGAGAAATTCCCGATTGCGTCGTGATAAACCCAAAAGTGTCGGAAAACTATCCTTTTAAGGACTTATGCGGCTGCGGCGTTGTATTAAAGCTTATACAAGCATTAGACGGCATAGCCGAAGTAGAAAAGTATATAGACATTGCGGCAATAGCGACTATAGGCGACAGCGTCGAGCTTTGCGGAGAAAACAGAAATATTGCATATGCAGGCTTAAAAAAGCTTAACGACTCTCCCCGCAGGGGCTTAAAAATATTGTACGAGGTAGCGGGGCTTAAAGAGAGTATAAACGTTTACTGCGTCGCATTCGGCATAGTTCCGAGAATAAATGCGGCAGGCAGAATAGGCGAGGCAAAGCGTGCGCTTGCTTTGTTTTACGAAGAAGATGATAAGTTTTTAACTCGGCTTGCAAATGAGCTTAACGGCGAAAATTCAAAAAGGCAGATTCTTTGCAAACAGCTTATTGAGGGATTGACAGAAAAAATAGATAACAGCGAGTTAAGCCGTAACCGCTGCATAGCGGTAATTGACCAAAGCGAAAGCGACGGAGTTTCGGGCATACTTGCGTCTAAACTGTGCGAAAAATATTACCGCCCCGCCTTTGTGTTTTGCCATAGCGGAGAATTTATTAAGGGTTCGGGCAGAAGCATAGAGGGCATAAATATATTTGATATGCTCTCTTCAATGAAAGATATTTTAGAAAGGTTCGGCGGGCATAAATATGCCGCAGGCGTTACGATAAGGGAAGAAAATTTTAGCGCATTCATACAAAAAGCAGAAAATTATCTTGCAGGTTTTGGCGCAGAAATATTTATAAGGCGCAAATATTACGACTTCGATTTGACAAACCAAAAATTAAACGAGAATTTTGTCGGTCAGCTCAGTATTTTTGAGCCGTGCGGCATAGGTAATTACAGACCGCAATTTTTATACAAGGGTAGCTGCATAAATGCCGATTTTTTAAAAAATTACCCGAATCATCTTACCTTTAAACTGCTCAATACAAATTTTATAGGCTTTAATTTCGGAGAAAACACGGATATACTAAGCTTAGCGGAAAACGAGCTGTTAATAGAATTTCAGCAAAACGCATTTAAGGGCAGGCTTTACGACAAGGGTTATTTAAAGGATTTTAACGTAAACATAAATTCTGCCGCCGCCCAAAACAAAATAATCAGCAATTATTTATTGCAGGCAGAACAGGAGCTTGGGGAGCGGCACTTATGCGATTTTGAGCTGTATGACGAAGAGCAAGAGAGCAGTTTATATATGGAAATAAAGCAGTATGGCACATTAATAGTCGTGTTTTCGGTAAAGGAGCTTGAAAGGCTTTATAATAATTATCCTAAGCTAAAAAGCTTTAAGCTTTCTGTGTTTGATTTTAGCGACGGCAACAACATAAGCAGAATACTGCTTGCCCCATACAAACCCCTTGCCGGCGGTTATGACACTGTAATATTTGCAGAGCAGCCCTTTTCAGCGACATATATAAGCTGTTTTAAAAGTGAGCAGAATAAAGTTTATATACCTCAAAAAAAATGTTATAATATGTTAAAGGATGCGCCCTATACAACCGACAGAGACACTTTTAAAAATTATTACATAATGATGACCGATACCGCCGCAGTAGCCCGCCCCTTTTTAAATGTGGCAAACTATTATTATAATATAAGCAAAAAGTATCCCGAGGCGCAGTTAGTGCAGTTTACAGTTTGCTATTTGGTATTTTGCCAGCTCGGGCTAATAAAAATTGACGGCACGGTTAAAGCGCAAACGGGTATAAAGAGAGAACTTGATAAATCAGAAATATACAACAAATTAAAATTTTTAAAAAAGTAAAACATATAGATAAAGCCTTTAAGGCAGGACAAAAGTTATGGAAAACTTACTTTCTAAAATGAAATATTATTACGGCAATTCTTATTATGCGCTGCTTGAAAAAGCGTATAACTTTGCCAATACTGCCCATAAAGGTCAAAAGAGAGCGAGCGGAGACGATTTTATTTCACATCCCTATTACGTTGCAGATATATTGGTCGATATGGGACTTGACGTTTACGCCGTAGCGGCGGCAATGCTTCACGATGTGGTAGAAGACACTATTGTAACCAATGAGCAATTAAAAAAAGAGTTCGGCGAAGAAATCTGCATGCTTGTAGACGGCGTTACAAAGCTTGAAAAAATAAAATTCAACTCCAAAGAAGAAGAACAGGCAGAAAATTTGCGCAAAATGTTTGTTGCTATGGCAAAGGACATAAGGGTAATATTGATAAAGCTTGCCGACAGGTTGCACAATATGCGCTCGCTTAACTATCTTTCAAAGGATAGGCAGCTTTCTATGGCGAGAGAAACCCTCGACATTTATGCGCCGATTGCAGGCAGGCTTGGTATATCAAACATAAAATGCGAGCTTGAAGATTTATCTTTAAAATATTTAGAGCCGCAGGCTTATAAGGATTTAATAGAAGCTATTGCCCATAAAAAGGCGGAAAGGCAGGACCTTGTAAACATAGTTATAGATAATATAAAAAGTATGCTGAAAGAAATAAATGTAGAAGCCGAAGTTTTCGGCAGACCAAAGCATTTTTATAGCATATACAAAAAGATGAAACTGCAAAACAAGACGATAGACCAGATATACGACCTTATAGCCGTAAGGATTATTGTCGATTCCGTTAAAGACTGTTACAATGTTTTAGGCACAATTCATACAAAATGGAAGCCCATACCGGGCAGAATAAAGGATTATATCGCAACGCCCAAGCCCAATATGTATCAATCGCTTCATACTACGGTTGTAACAAATTTCGGGCAGATTTTTGAAATTCAGATAAGAACAAAAGAAATGCACAAGACAGCCGAATACGGTATAGCGGCGCATTGGAAATATAAAGAAAATAAAAATGGAAAATCCGCAGGCAACGAGCTTTCTTGGGTAAAAGAAGTGCTTGAATGGCAGGGGGACTTTAAGGATTCCAGAGAATTTTACAAGGGATTAAAGGGCGACCTTGTCTCAAACGAAGTGTTGGTTTTTACCCCCAAAGGCGACGTTGTAAGTCTGCCCGTCGGTTCGACTACTCTTGATTTTGCATACCACATACACAGTGCGATAGGCAACAAATGCACAGGTGCAAAAATAAATTCAAAAATGGTTCCGCTTTCCACACAGATGGAAGTGGGCGACATTGTAGAGATAATAACTTCAAGCAGTTCAAAAGGCCCTTCTCTCGACTGGCTTAAAATAGTAAAGACCTCAGGCGCAAAGGCAAAGATAAGGCAGTTTTTTAAAAAGGAGATGAAGGAAGAAAACATAAAATACGGCAAGGAAATGCTTGAAAGGGAAGCAAAGCGCAAGGGTTACGATTTTTACACCGTATTTTCAGAAAAGGCGCTTATTCCCATAATGGAAAAATACTCCTTTTCCAGCACAGACGAGATTTTTGCTGCGGTAGGCTACGGCGGAATAACCACAAATCAGGTGCTGTTTAAATTAATACAGCAGTATGACAATAATAGGGCGCTAAGTACGCCCAAAAAAGAGGAAGAACGCCCCGCAACAAAGAAAAGCCTTAACGCCACAGGGGTTATAATTAAGGGCTTTGACGATTTACTTGTAAGGTTTGCAGGCTGCTGCAATCCCGTTCCGGGCGATATAATTATCGGTTTTATTTCTCGGGGCAGAGGCATTTCCGTACACCGCAACGACTGCCCAAACCTGCGCAATGCCGATAAGGAAAGGTTAATAGATGCCCAGTGGTCAACAAGTAAGGAAAACAAATATACCGCAGGTCTGCAAATACTTGCCTATGACAGCTCCGGTCTGCTCGCCACGATAGGCAGCATAGTATCTGAAATGAAACTTAATATTACCGGCATAAATGCCCGTGTTGACAAGAATAATAAAGCGATTATCAATGTTACTGTATCGCTTAACAATATTTTAGAGCTTGATATGCTTATAAATAAATTAAAAAGCAATCAGCTCGTTATAGATGTATACAGAACAAAGGTGTAAAAATACAATTTTCATTTTCCGGTCTTAAAAGGTGATTGTTTATCACCTTTTTTTATTTCATAGGAATTATCAATAAACAATCCCGACATTTTCAAAAAAAGCGGCGTACTGTTAGTACGCAAACAGCAACGCTGTAACTCGGCGCCTAGCAATCACGGTTTTTTTATTCTTTATTGCATTTTTAATAAAAGCCATTCATATAATCTAATAAACACTTTAATTATGCTTATATTACAGTTATTTGGCGCAACCAAGGGAGGATTATATGGATAAATATGATATTTACAACGACATAGCGTTAAGGACGGAAGGCGATATTTATGTAGGTGTGGTAGGGCCTGTGCGTTCGGGAAAATCCACATTCATAACAAAATTTATGGAAAATTTTGTTTTGCCCAACATTATGGATAAATATAAAAGAGAAAGGGTTGTCGACGAGCTTCCGCAATCGGGCGACGGAAAAACGATTATGACGACTCAGCCTAAATTTGTACCGGGCGAAAGCGTTAAGGTAAGCCTTAAAGAAAATGTAGAAGTAAACGTAAGGCTTATAGACTGCGTGGGGTATGTGGTAGACGGTGCGATAGGGGTAAAAGAGGGCAACAAAGAGCGTTATGTAAAAACGCCTTGGAGCGACAGCGATATGCCCTTTGAAAAGGCTGCGGAAACAGGCACGCAAAAGGTTATAAACGAGCATTCGACAATAGGCATAATAGTAACAACCGACGGCAGCATTACGGATTTGCCTCGGGGCAGCTACATAAACGCCGAAGAAAGGGTAATAAGGGAATTAAAGGCGCTAAACAAACCCTTTGTCGTTATATTAAATTCAAAAACACCCAAAGATTCCGAAACGCAGAAGCTGCAAAAATCCTTACAGGAAAAATATCAGGTGCCCGTGCTTGCGATAGATGTTTTAAAAATATCGGCAGAAGAGATAGCCGATATATTCGAGGGCATACTGCTGGAATTTCCCTTGCGCCGCATAGATATAGATTTATCCGATTGGCTCAGCGCCCTGCCGCAAAGCAACAATACCATAAGGGAAATAGTATCGCAGGTAAGCGAAGTTTGCCAAAATATGATAAAAATGAAGGATTACGAAGCGGTAAACAAACTTTTCGGCGAGTCTGCAAAACTCAATCCTCCTCAGGAATTGCAGGTTAAGCTCGGAGAAGGCAAAATTAGGTTTAAAATTAGCGCCAAACCCGAATTATTTTACAGCGTGCTTTCCGAAATTGCCGATGAAGACATTAAAAGCGACTTCAAAATTATGGCTTATGTTACAAACCTATCTTCAAGCAAGAAGGAATATGACAGAATAAAAACAGCGCTTAAAGAGGTAGAAGAAAAGGGTTACGGGGTAGTAACGCCGGGGCTTGAAGAAATGATGCTCGAAGTGCCCGAAATAGTAAAGAGCGGAGGCAAATTCGGCGTAAGGCTTAAAGCGTCTGCGCCCAGCCTGCATATTATGAAGGTAGACATAAACACAGAGGTAAGCCCCATAGTAGGCACAGAGCAGCAAAGCGAAGAATTGGTTAAATATCTGCTTTCAGAATTTGAAAACGACCCGAAGGGTATATGGGAAACAAATATGTTCGGAAAATCGCTGCACAATCTTGTAAAAGAAGGGCTTAATAACAAACTCCACGCAATGCCTTCCGATGCGCAGGCAAAAATGCGCAGGACAATAGGCAGAATAGTAAACGAAGGTAAAGGCGGTATTATCTGTATATTGCTGTAATTATGGGCATAAAAAATACCCCCTTGTACTAAGGGGGTATTTTAAAATTTTAAGCAATTATTGTATCAAATCTTCAAGCGCAGAGCCTGCTTTAAACTTAACAACCTTTTTTGCGGCAATTTTAATCTTTTTGCCGGTTGCGGGGTTAACGCCATCCCTTGCGGCTTTATCCTTAACCTGCCATGTTCCGAAGCCTACGAGCTGAACGCTTTCACCGCCTTTTAAAGCTTCGCTAACAGAGTCAACCAAAGCGTCAAGAGCTTTTCCTGCGTCTTTTAAAGAAAGACCTGATTTTTCCGCAACAGCTGTTATTAATTGTTTCTTATTCATCTTTTTTCTCCTTGAAATATGACTTAATAAGATAATTATAAATACATAAACATTTTTTGTCAATGCAAATTTAATTATTTTTCTATTTTTTTGGCTTAAATAACGCATTTCAACAAAATTTTAATAAAAAAAAGAAAAAAACGCAAAATAATTATATTATTTATTAAAATTTAATTTTACAAAAATATTTTATATGATATAATAATAACACAAACGGCAATAATAAAAAAGGTAATTTAAGGCATACTATTCTTAGTACAGAAAATTAGTATTATTCAAACGTTAAATCAGATAATCATTTTCCTTGGAAAATTATAAAAAAATAGCTTAAACTCTCTTTATAAAGAGGTTGCTTTTTATTTTAATATTATTTTATTGCCTTATAAGCTGTTATAAAAGTTCGGCGCTGCAAAGCAATCGGCTAAATATTATACAAAACAGTATATCGCTAATCATATAAAAGTTATATGGGGAAGCTCTAAATTATATTTAGGGGCTATTTATAGATTCCCATATGATTAAAAAAATATTTTTTGTTATTTATTATTATTCATTATATTTTTTTTAACAAAAGAATATTACAGCGCATAATGAGTTTGCGAGGGCGTTAAATGGTAATTATGCCCTGTAAGGAGGAATATAATAATGAGTAAGAATAAGGGTTTTAACATCAGCAGTGATGTGCTGAACAATATGAATTTGCTTGAGCTTAGAGAGCTTGCGCGGGAGCTTGGAATTCCCTCTCCCACAATACTGAAAAAGGGCGAATTAATTAAGCAGACTTTGGGCATCATAAACGGCGACCTTGAACCGGCTACAAAAAGCAAAAGAGGAAGGCCCCCTAAGCAAATTAAGGGTTTGGAAGGTATTTTAGAAGCATTAAAAGGAGAAGATAAAGTGGAATATCAAACACCTATGGCACCTAAAGTTAAAGACAACATACCCAAATTTGATGAAGAAAACGAGCAGGAAAATATTTCAGAAAAAGAAGACGGTTTAGCTGAGAGAGAAGGCGTATTGGAAATCCATAATGACGGATATGGTTTTTTAAGGGCAGACAATTACGAGCCGGGAGAAAACGATGTCTATATATCTAATCCTCAGATTAAAAGGTTTTCTTTAAAGCGCGGCGATTTGGTAAGGGGTAAGGTAAAAAATGTAACCAATAACCGCTATGATGCCATTATCAAAATATTATCGGTAAACGGCATACCTGTAGAAAGCTTTAACGGCAGACGGCAGTTTGAAGAGCTTGTCCCCATATATCCCAAAGAAAGGCTTGTACTTGAAACAAAAACCGCAAGCGATGTTGCAATAAGGTCAATAGACCTTTTATCGCCCATAGGCAAGGGACAAAGGGCAATGATTGTATCTCCGCCCAAAGCGGGCAAGACAACCCTGCTTAAAAAAATAGCATATTCTATTTCTATAAATTATCCCGAAGTTCACCTTATAGTATTGTTAATAGACGAACGCCCCGAAGAAGTAACCGATATGCAGCGTTCTATAAAAGGCGAGGTAATATTTTCAACCTTTGACGAGCTGCCCGAACATCATACCAGAATAGCCGAGCTTGTGCTTGCAAGGGCAAAGAGGCTTGTAGAAAACGGAAAGGATGTTGTTATCGTGCTTGACAGCCTTACAAGGCTTGCAAGGGCATATAACCTTACCGTTCCGCCTACGGGCAGGACGCTAAGCGGCGGTATAGATCCGGGTGCGCTATACGCCCCAAAGAAGTTTTTCGGCTCCGCAAGGAATATAGAAGACGGCGGAAGCCTTACCATAATTGCGACTGCGCTTATAGATACGGGCAGCAGAATGGACGATGTTATATACGAGGAATTTAAGGGAACGGGAAATATGGAAGTCCATTTAAACAGAAACCTTTCAGAAAAGAGAATATTCCCCGCAATAGACCTTTACCGTTCAGGAACCAGAAAGGAAGAGCTGTTACTTACTGCCAAAGAGCTTGAAGCGACATATGCAATAAGAAAACTGCTTTCTAAGGGCGACAGTCAGGAAGCTACCGAACAGCTTATAAATCTTATGTTGAAATCAAAAACCAACCAGAAATTTATCGATATGCTTGCGGAAATGCTTGCGATATATGAAAAGTCCGCAAGAAAAATATTTAATTAAAAAGTATGTACGGGTAAGCTCTGCTTAACTCTCTTCAATATCTATATGTTTAAGCACCTCTTCATGCCCGTACTGCTGAACATCGAGAATAAGAGAAGCAAGCTCTGCAACCATAGCCTGAGTTTCCTTTAAATAAGGTATAACGATATAATTATCGGTATCTATAAGGTTTTCATTATCCGAAAATAAATTATGTACTTTAAGTCCTTTTGAATATATTATCATATTTATAAGGTACTTGTGTGCCTTTGCGTTTATAATCAGCGCTATAATTAAAAATATTAGCATCGGCACTGCAGTGATAATAACTTTAAACATCGTATCAAATTTTAGCCCCGCTATCAAAGTAACCGCAAAATCATATATTGGCTTTGCCTGCCAGAAGGCGGCTCCACCAAGTGCGCCGAAAATAAAAAACAGCACAAGTATTTTTGCCATAAGACCTTTACTATCCTTTTTCTTACCCCTGAAAAGAGAAAACCCGCCTACATTGTCTATAAAAATTTCGTTATGAATAAGCTCAGATTTTTTAGAGCTGCTTGTTTCTGCGTGGTAAATCAGCCTTTTATTAGTAACCGCCAGCGTCAAATCACAATTCATATTGCTTAGAGCAGCCGAAACTTTTGCAAACCTATACTGTCTTAATGTTTTTTCTTTTGAAGACGGTACAATAATGTCCGGAACAATAAGTTTCATAAAAATATCTCCCTGAATACAGTTATATTAAAATTGTTTAATGCTTACATTATAACATTTTTTGATAATTATGCAATAAATGTTTATGTGTTTTTTTGCGTATATGTTATAATATTCTTTAAAAACAATACTGTAACGGAGAAAAATGAAAAAATTGTCTTCAAAAGATTTAAGGAACTTATATCTTAATTTTTTTAAGGAAAAA
>JAQVSX010000011.1 GCA_028700355.1 Clostridia bacterium | reverse complement strand
GGCGATAAAGCAAGGTATGATAGGCATTACCGGCACTAACGCCCGCCCCAGCATTGCGCCCACTTTCGGAGTGGAAAATATGCTCGGCACAAATCCGCTTACCATAGGCTTCCCCACAGATGAAGAATTCCCCTTTATATTAGATTGCGCTACATCTATTACCCAAAGGGGCAAGATAGAATATTTTGAAAAAATCGGCAAGCCGACACCGCAAGGTATGGTTATAGGCAGAGACGGAAAACCAAAGACAGATTCTGCCCGCATACTGAAAGACCTTTTGACGGGAGATGCGGCGCTTGCGCCCCTCGGCGGTATTGGCGAAGAATTGGCAGGGTATAAAGGTTACGGCTATGCAACCGTTGTGGAAGTGCTCTCGGCGGCATTACAACAGGGTAACTATTTAAAAATGCTTTCGGGGCTTGATGACAGCGGTAACAAAAAACCGTTTTGTTTAGGGCATTTTTTCATAGCCATAGACACAGAGGCGTTTATGGGCTTAAAAGAATTTAAAAAGACTGCGGGTAATATTATGCGTGAGCTTAGAAACAGCCGAAAAGCGCCCCAAATGCAAAGAATATACACTGCGGGCGAAAAGGAATGGCTTGCCTTTCAGCAAAGGAATGGCAGAGGAGTAACCGTAAATGAGGCTGTTCAAAAAGAGTTTAGCGCAATAAAAAAACAATATAATCTTATAAATTATAATTTTGAATGGGAAAACAATTAAGGAAGGCAATATATATGAATTATGCTGAAGAATCATTAAAACTGCATAAACAATGGAAGGGCAAACAGGATATAATCCCTAAAATGAAAATTGAAAACAAGACAGATTTATCGCTTGCGTACACGCCGGGCGTAGCTCAGCCCTGCTTAGAGATACAAAAGGATATTAACAAATCTTTTGAGCTTACGGGTAGGTGGAACACCGTTGCGGTTATTACCGACGGAACTGCTGTTTTAGGGCTTGGCGACATCGGGCCCGAAGCAGGTATGCCTGTTATGGAAGGCAAATGCGTGCTGTTTAAAAGGTTTGCAGGCGTCGACGCCATACCGCTTTGCATAAGGAGCAAGGAGGTTGACGAAATTGTAAAAACCGTTTCGCTGCTGTCGGGCAGCTTCGGCGGGATAAACCTTGAAGACATATCAGCGCCGAGATGTTTTGAAATAGAAAAAAAACTTAAAACATGCACAGATATACCGATTTTCCATGACGACCAGCACGGGACGGCGATAGTTGCCGCAGCAGCGCTTATAAATGCGTTAAAAATAGTAAAAAAAGAGCTTAGCGGCATTACTGTCGTGATAAACGGCGCGGGAAGTGCGGGAATTGCCATAGCAAAATTTTTGCTCAGCTTAAAGGTGAATAATATTATAATGTGCGATAAAGAAGGCATATTATATCAAGGTATGAAAAACAACACAAAAGCGAACATAACAACAAAGACAAACAAAAAAAATATAGACGGAACATTAAAAGACGCACTAAAAGGTGCCGATGTGTTTATAGGCGTTTCGGCAGGGAATGTAGTTACAAAGGATATGATAGAGGTTATGGCAAAAGATGCTATAGTATTGGCTATGGCAAACCCTGTGCCTGAAATTATGCCCGAACTTGCAAAAGAGGGCGGCGCAAGGATTGTAGGCACGGGAAGGAGCGACTTTCCCAATCAGATAAACAATGTATTGGCTTTTCCCGGCATATTCAGAGGCGCTTTGGATGTGCGTGCAAGCGACATTAACGAAGAAATGAAAATCGCCGCCGCATACGCTATTGCGTCCGCTGTTCCGCAAAATAAGCTTAGCGAAGATTATATTATACCCGAGCCTTTTGACAAAGACCTTGGGCTTATTGTAGGCAAGGCGGTAGCCGATGCGGCAAGGAAAAGTAAGGTCGCAAGAATATAGAATTATAGTTAGGCAGGTTGCTACTATGCCCTGCCTTTTTTGTAGACAAACAGCATTAAATAAGTTATAATTTTGTAAACTTTGCAAGAAATATTAACCAAGCAAACTTTATAGGACAATACATATTATGTATAACGAAATACAAAAACTGAAAAAAGAAAAGGATGCCATTATTTTGGCGCATTTTTACCAATCTGCGCAAGTTAAGGAAGCCGCCGATTATGTCGGGGATTCTTTTGAACTTGCAAAAAAAGCAAAAAGCAGTAGCTCGGGTACAATTGTGTTTTGCGGCGTGAAATTTATGGCAGAAAGCGCAAAGCTGTTAAACCCGCAAAAAACTGTACTGCTTGCCGAAAGCACTGCGGGCTGTCCCATGGCGGATATGTTAAAAGCGGAAGACATTATTAGGCTGCGGGCAAAGTATCCTAAGGCGGCGGTAGTTTTATATATAAATTCTTCTGTAGAGGCAAAGGCGCAAAGCGATGTTTGCTGTACTTCGTCAAATGCCGCAAAAATTATAAAAAAATTACCTAACAAACAAATAATATTTTTGCCCGATAAAAACCTTGGCAGTTACATTGCCCGCTTTACAGATAAAGAAATCATACTGTTTGACGGCTATTGCCATGTGCATGACAAAATAACAATCGATGATTTGATAAAGGCAAAACAAGCTTATCCCAAAGCGCTTGTAGCGGTGCATCCCGAATGCAGGGCAGAGATTGTAGATGCCGCCGATTTTTGCGGCAGCACATCGCAGATAATCAGCTATGCCGCTTTGTCAAATGCCAAAGAGTTTATTATAGGCACAGAACAGGGCGTAATCGATGTACTTGAAAAAAATCACAGCGACAAGAAATTTTATCCGCTTTCTGATAATTTTATTTGTCCGAATATGAAAAAGACGCTTTTAGAAGATGTGCGAAATTGTCTAAAATACAATTTAAATTCAATAGAAATCGAGCCGTCTGTTTTTGATAATGCCGCTAAAAGCCTTGAACTTATGATGGAGCTGGCAAAATGAAAAGAGAATTTGTTACCGGTAAGCTGTCTGAATGCCCTTCTTATAATTATGATGTTATAATAATAGGTATGGGCGCAGCGGGGCTTTATGCTGCGCTGAGTATAGACAAAAGCTGCAATGTTGCTATACTAAATAAATACAGCGAAGAAGAATCTAATTCCATAAATGCACAGGGCGGCATTGCCACTGTAAGACTAAGCGACGACTGCTTAGAAAACCATATAAGAGATACGCTTAAAGCCGGCGCAGGTCTTTGCAACGAAGAAGCCGTTAATGTGCTTGTTAGCGAAAGCAATGCAGAAATAGAAAGGCTGATAGAAATCGGCGTTCCGTTTGATACGGAAAACGGCAGGCTTTGCCTTTCACGCGAGGGCGCTCACAGCCATGACAGAATACTGCACTGCGGAGGCGACGCTACGGGCTATCACCTTACCGTAACTTTATTGAAAGAAGTAAAAAAAAGGGAAAACATAAAAATCTTTAACAATTTAATGCTTTGCGATATTATAACAGATGACAAAGGCAACGCAGCCGCAATAAGCGTAATAGACAAAAACAACGAATTTTTAATATATGCGCAAAACATAATTATTGCGACGGGAGGCATAGGTCATCTTTACCGCAATTCCACAAATTCTGTATGCTGTACAGGGGACGGCATTGCGGCGGCAATTAGGGCGGGCGCAAATATTGATAATATGGAATTTGTGCAGTTTCACCCTACAGCGCTTATTCACCCCGACCTTAGTATGAAGTTTTTTCTGATATCGGAGGCTCTGCGGGGAGAAGGCGCAATACTGCTAAACAGAAAAGGTGAAAGGTTTATGTTAAAAGTTCATCCCTTAGCCGAGCTTGCGCCGCGCGACATCGTATCCCGCGCGATAATATCAGAAATGAAACAAAACGACTTGCCCTGCGTATATCTTGACATATCCTTTAAAGGAAGGGACTTTTTAAAAAAGAGATTTCCTAAAATATATGAGGAATGTATGAAAAGGGGAATCGATATTGCATTCAACTGGATTCCCGTAATACCCGTTCAGCATTATTTTATGGGCGGAATCACCACAGACCTTTGGGGAAGAACCAATATTAACGGGCTTTATGCGTGCGGAGAATGTTCCTGCACAGGCGTTCACGGCGCAAACAGGCTTGCGAGCAATTCCCTGCTTGAATGTCTGGTTTTCGGCAGGCGGTGCGCTTTAAATATAAACGGCAGGCAAACTGTTAAGGCGGGCAAGCTCAATCTTCCGTCAAAAAATAAAACCAAAAACATATACGACTGGCAAACATACCGCTCTACAATTAAGGACCTTATGACAAAACAGGGCGGCATCGTAAGAAATAAAGAGGGATTAAAGCAGGCAGAAGAAGAAATAAGCCTTTATGAGAAAAACCTTTCAGCTTGCAGACTGAATTCGGCGGCAGAGATAGAAACTCTTAATATGGCGAGCGTTTCGGTTAAGATTTTGCAGGGCGCACTAAACAGAGAGCAGAGCGTTGGCGCACATTTCAGAAAAGATTAATTTTAAGGGTAACAATATGGTTAAATTTATATCAGACGAAACAATTAAAAATGCGTTAAAGGAAGACATATTGAGCGGAGATGTTACGACAAACGCCACCGTTGATAAAAATATGACGGCTTCGGCGCAAATTATCGCCAAGCAAAGCGGCGTGATATGCGGTCAGCCTGTTGCCGAAAGGGTGTTTAAGCTGCTCGATAAAACCATTAATTATCAGATAATTAAAAATGACGGCGAAAAAATAAACAAAGGCGATGTTTTGGCAAATATTTACGGCTCGGCAAGGGCGCTGCTTACGGGAGAGAGAACGGCTTTAAACTTTATGCAGAGAATGAGCGGCATTGCGACTGCCGCCGCAAAGGCTTCGGAAATGGTCAAGGGTACAAAAACCAGAATTTGTGATACACGCAAGACTGTCCCCGGTTTAAGGGCTTTTGACAAATACGCAGTAAAAACGGGCGGCGCTTATAACCACAGATTTGGGCTTTTTGACGGAATACTCATAAAAGACAACCATATAAAAGCGGCGGGCGGCATAAAGCAGGCGGTAGAGAGGGCAAGGGCAGTTTTGCCGCATACACTAAAAATAGAAGTAGAAACAGAAAATATACAAATGGTAAAAGAGGCGCTAAGCTGCAATGCCGATATAATTATGCTGGACAATATGGATATCAGCCAAATTATTGAGGCGGTAAAGCTGATTGACGGCAGGGCGCTTACAGAAGCGTCGGGCAATATGGACGAAAAAAATATTGCAGAAATTGCCGCTGCGGGAGTGGACTTTATATCTATGGGAGCACTTACCCATTCTGTAAAAGCGCTCGATATAAGTATGAAATTTGAATAATGGCATAAGTTTGACATAAAGCCGCAATTAATCACATAATTTAAAATACATTCAATAAATATTGTGATGTCCCGTTTAGTATATTAGATTTTTATTAAGACAGCAAAAAAGCACTCCTACAATAACATATTTATATTTCTTTATCATATAATGATATATAATATTTTCGACAAAACAATTAATAAATTTTTTAAATTATTATTGAATTATCTTTTTAATTGTGCTACGATATAAACAAATAATATTGTAGGAGGTTCTATCATGAACATTAAAAAGGTAAATTTGCTAATAGTTTTTTTACTTGTTTCTGTAATTGTAAGTATAAACTTGTTTTCTGTTAGTGCTTTTGCAGCTACTTCTACAAAAGATAAGTATTTTGGTGAGGAGTATCAAGCTAACAAACAGTTCTTGGAACTTTCTGAAGAAGAAAGGGAAGAATTGCTAGCTAATTGGGAAACTAAAAATTATCCGGGTCAAACGGGAAACGGTTACGGAGGAATACATAACCCCTCTACATATATAAACAACCGTTACGGTGTAACATGCTACCTTGACTCAAGTAAGGTAAAAATGCTAAGTAGCGTAAACTTTAATGTTATTAGTACATTTTTAAATAACCATAATAATACTTACGGCACATCACTTAAAAATTCATGTTCAATTGTTGCAATTGCAAAATTGCTGAAAGCATACGGTACATATAAGGGTTTTACATATCTAAATAATGCATCAATAGATAA
This sequence comes from Clostridia bacterium, assembly GCA_028700355.1. GTDB lineage: Bacteria > Bacillota > Clostridia > Christensenellales > HGM11417 > STF1-284. Next base: position 3,355 of record JAQVSX010000011.1, on the reverse strand, counting down.
TATATTTCACAAAGCAATTACAGAAGGAACGGGTAACGGTTATGACCCGTCAACAGGCGCAACAAACCCTTTATATATAGGTTCGATAATTACCGATACGATACAGGAATACGGTTATAATTATTGTATAGGTAAACGAGGTTTAATATATGCTCTCGGTACAATAATGGCGATTGTAGATGATAATAAACCTGTAATACTTAATATGAGTAGCGGAACTTATGGCTCGCATACTGTGCTTATAAACGGCTATAAAGTTTATTATTCAGAAAGAAAATTCTTATGGTGGTGGGTAAGGACAGAATACATAATGCTTGCGGTAAGTGACGGCTGGTATTCAGATCAAAGGTACATTGATTGGGACGCAATGACTGATCCGTATTTAGGAGATGCTGCAGGATTTACTAGCATAAACTTTACTGACCCTACGGGAGGTCATTCTGAAAATTATATTTAATAAATTTTGGTTGAGGTCTTATTTGTGAAAAAAAAATTTATTGTTTTTTTAAATGCGATATTACTGCTATTTATGTGTTCTTGTGGCGACAAGACGGGAGAAGTGCTTGTTGTAAAATCTTCTATTACCGAGAATGATTTTACCATTGAATGCCATCACATAATTAATTATCAAATGCCTAATCAATACTCATTTTTCATTAATGAAACACCTGAACAGTATTTTAAAAAACTGAAGAATATTAATGGATATTTATACGAATATATCGACTCACAGACATCCGAAAAATTAGTACTTTTTTTTGAAAATGATTCCTATTATACATTAAATTATAGCGGATTGGTTAAAAAAAAGCATTTCTACAGTTTATCTTCTGAAGAAATATCTTTAAATTTGTCAGATGACAACAATGAAGATTTGTTATACTACATATATATGCCGAGGCATATTGTTAAAGGCGGCTTTGTTTTAGATAAAAAAATGCAAGCTTACGAGGATTGGGATTATATAAAGCAGTATTATCAAAGAATTTCAACAGTAGAAATATCAGAAGAAAATAAAACAATAGTATTTAATGCAGTGAGGGGCTATTCTGATAATAACAGTCTTGAGTTTGTGCCCGTTATATTGTCTTTTGACGAAAGCGATAATACTCTTTTATTAAACAAAGTATAGTTTATATTTATGGTCTTTTGTTACAATAAAAACGAAGCGGCTTGCTGTATGCAAGCCGCATTTTGTTTTATGCTAGCGGTTTTTGAAGTTATAGAATTAATACAAAGATGTTTCTTATCATTTTTAGATACTCTTGGCGAAAAATACAGTTTTTGCAATTTTTTTATTTTTATGTTATAATACAACCCTAAGAAATATTAAAGAGGTGATTGTTTGATTGAAAACAAAAAAAGTTGGCAAAAAGAACTGTCGGAAGCTGTTACAACGGTAGATGAGTTAGTAGATTTAGGATATGTAAAAAGGGAAAACGCTGAAAAACTGAAAAGGATTGGGGAAAAGTATCCTATTTCCGTTACCCGTTACTATCTTAATCTGATAGAAAAAAACGATTACAGCGACCCTATCTACAAAATGTGTATAGCTTCCTTAGAAGAAGGCACCGCACAAGGTTTAAAGGATACCAGCGGAGAGCTTTGCAATACAGTATCAGAAGGCATACAGCATAAATATGACAATACGGTGCTGCTGCTTTCTACCAATGTATGTTCAATGTATTGCAGATATTGTTTTAGAAAACGGCTTGTAGGTCAGTCAGAAGAAGAAATTTTAAAATTTACCGATAAAGCTATTAAATATATAGAAGAACATCCCGAAGTAGACAATGTACTGATTTCAGGAGGCGATGCGCTGCTTAACACAAATAAGGTTATCAGCAGATATTTAAGCGGCCTTTCAAAAATCAAGCATTTAAAGTTTATAAGGTTCGGCACACGCACGCCTGTTGTTTTTCCGCAAAGGATAAATGGCGACAGTGAGTTTATAGAGCTTTTTGAAAAGTACAGTAAAATTAAAACAATATACCTTGTAACGCAATTTAACCATCCGAGAGAGCTTACAAAGGAAGCCGTTGCGGCAACCGATAAAATGCGCCATGCAGGCGTACCCGTACTCAATCAGACGGTGTTGTTAAAGGGTGTAAACGATAATTCCGATATTCTTGCGACGCTTTTCAACGAATTGGCTTCAAACGGCATTTCGCCGTATTACTTATTTCAATGCCGTCCCGTAAAAGGCGTAAAGGATTTGTTTGCCGTTCCGCTGCTGACATCTTGCAGCATTACAGACAAAACAAAGGCAAAACTGTCGGGTGTGGCAAAGCGCTTTAAATTTGCCATGAGCCATATCAAAGGCAAAATAGAAATAATTGGAAAGATAGAAAGCGGCAAACTGATTTTTAAGCAGCATCAGGCAAAGTCAAAAGGCGATATAAACAACTTATTTTTTGTAGATGTAGATAAAAACACTTATTGGCTCAGCGACGATTTGACGGGCTGAAAAAATAAAAAAAGTTTATATAACAGATATCCGCATTTTTTTGCGGATATTTTTTCTTAACAGCAATTAAATTTGAATTTTTTATCAAAGTATTATATAATAAGCTTATTATATTTATTTGGAGGGCGGTATTATGAGTTACGAATACAGCGAAGAGGTTCAGTTTGAATTTGAAATAATCAACGAAAAGGCTGAAAAGACGATATCAGTATTAAAGTCTGAATTTGCGTCCATTCGTGCGGGCAGAGCAAACCCTCATGTGCTTGATAAGGTGCTTGTCGATTATTACGGCGTAAAAACACCTATAAACCAGATGGCTAATATTTCCGTTTCTGACGCAAGGTGTCTTGTTGTTGCCGTTTGGGATGCAAGCGCATTAAAAGCAGTAGAAAAGGGAATACTTGAAGCAAACATAGGCATAACACCGGTAAATGACGGCAAGGTGATAAGACTTGTTTTTCCCGAACTTACAGAGGAGCGCAGAAGGGATTTGGTAAAACAAATTAAAAAGATGTCTGAAGAGAGCAAAATAGCTATAAGAAATATTAGAAGAGAGGCGCTCGAATCCTTTAAAAAAATGAAAAACAACAAGCAGATATCAGAGGACGATTGCAGCGTTTACGAAAAGGAAGTAGAAAAAATTATTACTAAATCCATAGAAAGCATTGACAATTTACTTAAAGAAAAAGAAAAAGATGTAATGACAGTATAATCTATAACAATGAATAATAATGATTTGATAGCTCTTTCAATAGAAGAGGCAGAAAAAATACTCAGCGGTAGGGGCATAAAATATAAAATAAATTATGTAGATACATTTAAGCTTAGCAGTCCCGACAGGCAGGCTGTTGTCAAGGTCAGCGAAAGCGGCAAAATGTTAACGCTCTA
>JAQVSX010000010.1 GCA_028700355.1 Clostridia bacterium | reverse complement strand
GGGGTCGATGATGTCTTCAACGGTATATCTGCCCGATATCCTGTCTGAAAGGCTCTCTATTATTTCCTTTTCGTTGTCGCCCGTTATTGCGCCTATTTCTATTCCCTTTACCTTTTCGCCCAGAAATTCAAAGCAGTCGTTATCCCTTACAATTACTTCCTGCGCAACATCGACAAGCCTTCTGGTAAGGTATCCTGAGTCCGCCGTCTTTAAAGCGGTATCTGCAAGTCCCTTTCTGCCGCCGTGTGAAGATATAAAGTAGTCAAGCACAGACAAGCCTTCCCTGAAACTTGTTTTTACCGGTACTTCCATAATTTTTCCGCTCGGGTTGCTCATAAGTCCGCGCATTCCTGCAAGCTGCCTGATTTGGCTCATGTTGCCCCTTGCGCCTGATTTTGCCATCATCCACAGCGGATTTAACTCGTCAAGATTATCTTTAAGCGCTTCGGTAACATCGTTTGTTGCTTCGTTCCATATTTCTACCGTCGTTTTATATCTTTCGTCCTCGGTAATAAGTCCCCTGCGGAACTTCTTTTCTGTTTCAATGATTTTTTCCTCGGCATCCTTTAATATCTGTTGTTTTCTGGCAGGTATATGCATATCGAATACGCTTGTAGTAATTGCTCCGAGTGTAGAATACTTAAAGCCTATTGTCTTAATATTATCAAGCATTTCAGATGTAACCGTAGAACCCTTGTTTTTATAGCATTTTTCTACAATAAGCTGCAAACTCTTTTTGTCTGCTACAAAATTTATTTCCAAATCAATAAAGTCTTCCGGCTTTTCTCTTTTTACAAAACCAAGGTCCTGCGGTATAGCCTCGTTAAACAGCAGCTTGCCCGCAGATGTCTTAATATTTTTGCTGTATTTAGCGCCGTCAATCTCTATTGTCTTTCTTACAAATATTTCTGCCTGTAACTCAATTTCCTTTGTCTGATATGCCATAACGGCTTCTTCGGGGTCTTTATAATATTTACCCTCTCCCTTAGCTCCCTTTTTGATAATAGTCATATAATAACAGCCTATTACCATATCCTGAGTAGGAGTCATAACCGGTCTGCCGTCAGACAGTTTTAATATATTGTTTGATGCAAGCATTAAAAACCTTGCTTCTGCCTGCGCCTCTATCGAAAGCGGAACGTGAACAGCCATCTGGTCGCCGTCAAAGTCGGCATTGAAAGCGCCGCATACCAAGGGGTGCAGTTTAATTGCCCTGCCCTCTATCAGTACAGGCTCAAACGCCTGAATCGAAAGCCTGTGCAGCGTGGGCGCGCGGTTTAACAGTACGGGGTGGTCTTTTATTACATCTTCCAAAACATCCCATACTACCGGCTTTGCCCTTTCTACCGTACGCTTTGCCGATTTGATGTTGTGGGATTGGTTCATCTCTACAAGCTTTTTCATTACAAAGGGCTTAAACAGCTCTAACGCCATTTCTTTGGGTATGCCGCATTGATAAATTTTAAGCTCCGGCCCTATTACGATAACGGAACGCCCCGAATAATCGACACGCTTGCCCAAAAGGTTTTGACGGAAACGCCCCTGTTTGCCCCTGAGCATACCTGAAAGCGATTTTAATTCCCTGTTGCCCGGCCCCGTTATGGGCTTTCCTCTCCTGCCGTTGTCTATAAGAGCGTCTACGGCTTCTTGCAGCATTCTCTTTTCATTTCTTACAATTATGTCGGGAGCGCCAAGCTCCATAAGCCTTTTAAGCCTGTTGTTTCTGTTAATAACCCTTCTGTAAAGGTCGTTTAAGTCGCTTGTGGCAAATCTGCCGCCGTCAAGCTGAACCATTGGGCGCAGCTCGGGCGGAATAACGGGCAGTACGTCAAGCACCATCCATTCAGGTCTGTTGCCACTTTTTCTGAAAGATTCTATAATCTCTATTCTCTTGATATGCCTCAGTCTCTTTTGCCCTAATACGCCTTTATGCTGCATAATTGTTTTGATACAGCTTTTTATTCTGTTAATATCGCCGGTATATTTGCTTTGCGGCAAAAGCTCTAAATAATCTTCTAATAGTTCTTCTTCGTCAAATATATTGGCAAGCTCGTGCGCAAAGTGGATTTTTAAATATTTTTTGTTGCTGATATACTCAAACAGCTTATTCCTTGCCATATCGATATCGGCAAAATCGATATCTTCCACTAATTTTACAAGGTCGTCGCCGTCCTTTATATCGATATCCATCAAAGCCCTTTTCATCTGGGCGGCTTCTGTTTCAAGGTCTATTGCCTGCAATAATTCCTTAATTGATTCTGCGCCCATACCCGCTTTAAAACTGCCTTCGCCGTACTTTTCTATATTTTCACGGTACTCTCTGTCTGTAAGTATCTGCTTGTATGTCAAAGGCGTATTGCCGGGGTCAAGCACTATATAGCTGGCAAAATAAAGCACCTGTTCCAATGCTTTGGGGCTCATATCGAGCATTAATCCCATTCGGGAGGGAACGCCCCTAAAATACCATATATGAGAAACGGGTGCGGCAAGCTCTATATGCCCCATTCTGTCTCTGCGCACCTTAGAGCGTGTAACCTCTACACCGCATTTGTCGCATATAACGCCCCTGTACCTTATTCTCTTATATTTTCCGCAATGACACTCCCAATCCTTGGTCGGCCCGAATATCCTTTCGCAGAAAAGACCTTCCCTTTCGGGTTTTTGTGTCCTGTAATTTATCGTTTCTGGTTTTGTAACCTCTCCGTAAGACCATTCCCTGATTTTTTCGGGAGAAGCAACGCCTATCTGTATGGAATCAAAATTGTTTAACTCAAACATTGTTTACCTCTTTTTATAAAATGCTTATGTTTTAATTTACCGCTAAATATCTTCGTCGTCTTTTTCAAATAAGTCAGAAGCCTCAAAGTTTAAATCCTCATCGTCTTCTTCGTTATCGAATTTAAAGCTGTCAAATAAATCGTCTGTTTCGTTATCGGTAAAGTTAAAGTCGATTTCCTTAATGTCTTCTTTCTCGCTGTCAAGTCCCATATCAATAATTTCTCTCTCGTCGTCGATAAGGTCTTTGATTCCTAATTCTTCTTTGTCCTCTGTAAGCACCTTTACATCGAGCGCAAGGCTCTGCAATTCTTTAATCAGCACCTTGAAAGATTCGGGTATGCCCGGCTCTGAAATATTGTTGCCCTTAACGATTGATTCGTAGGTCTTTACCCTGCCTATAATGTCGTCGGATTTTACCGTCAATATTTCCTGCAGGATATTCGCCGCACCGTAAGCCTCTAACGCCCAAACCTCCATTTCGCCGAACCTTTGTCCGCCGAACTGTGCCTTGCCGCCCAGCGGCTGCTGCGTAACAAGCGAATAAGGTCCTGTACTGCGGGCATGAATTTTATCGTCAACCAAATGCACAAGCTTTAACATATACATATAGCCAACCGTTACCCTGTTTTCAAAAGGTTCGCCCGTCCTGCCGTCGTACAGTTGCAGCTTGCCGTCTACGTCGCCCTGCTCGTTTACAAAGCCGTTTTGTTCGAGAAGCATTTTTATATCGTTTTCGGAAGCGCCGTCGAATACCGGTGAGGAAATATGCCAGCCTAACAGCTTGGCAACAAGTCCTAAATGCACCTCTAAAACCTGACCTATATTCATACGGGAGGGAACGCCCAACGGATTTAATACAATTTCAAGCGGCGTGCCGTCTTCCATAAAGGGCATATCCTCAACGGGCAGAACCCTTGAAACAACACCCTTATTGCCGTGCCTTCCCGCCATCTTGTCGCCAATGCTTATTTTTCTCTTCTGTGCGATATAAACCCTTACAAGTTTGCTAACGCCGGGGGAAAGCTCGTCTTTGTTTTCCCTTGTAAATATTTTTACATCTACGACTATTCCGCCCCCGCCGTGCGGAACCCTTAAAGACGTATCCCTTACTTCCCTTGCCTTTTCGCCGAAAATTGCCCTTAAAAGCCTTTCTTCGGGGGTAAGCTCTGTTTCGCCCTTAGGGGTAACCTTGCCTACAAGTATATCGCCGGAATGTACCTCTGCGCCTATTCTTATTATTCCTTCTTCGTCAAGGTCTTTAAGCGCATCCTCGCCGATATTGGGTATATCCCTTGTAATTTCTTCCTCGCCGAGTTTGGTATCCCTTGATTCAAGTTCGTATTCTTCTATATGAATCGATGTAAAAAGGTCGTCTTTTACAAGCTTTTCAGATATCAATATAGCATCTTCGTAATTGTAGCCTTCCCAAGCCATAAATCCTATTAAAATATTTCTGCCCAGAGAAAGCTCGCCGCCCTGTGTTGAAGGGCCGTCTGCGATTATCTGACCTTTTACGACCTTTTCGCCTTTTTTAACTAAGGGCTTTTGATTTACGCATGTGCCCTGATTAGAGCGCATAAATTTTATTAGCCTGTATTTATCTATTTTGCTGTCTGTCTTTATTTGTATTTCGTTGCTGTCAACATAGCTTACAATGCCACCTTCATTAGCGATTATTACAACGCCTGAATCGCAGGCAATTTTATATTCCATACCCGTACCGATAATAGGTCTTTCAGGCACCAACAAAGGAACCGCCTGCCTCTGCATGTTAGAGCCCATAAGCGCGCGGTTTGTATCGTCGTTTTCCAAAAACGGAATTAGCGCCGTTGCAACCGAAACAAGCTGTTTGGGGCTTACATCGACATACTGTATGGTTTCTGCGGCAACGTCAATAATATCTGCTTTATCTCGGCAGGTTATGCGCTTGTTTAAAAAGCGGTTATTCTCGTCAAGAGGTTCTAACGCCTGCGCTATCCTGTATTTATCCTCTTCGTCGGCAGACATATATACTATTTCGTCTGTTACACTGCCCGTTTCGTCTACCTTGCGGTAAGGGGATTCTATAAAGCCGTATTCGTTTATTCTTGCGTATGTTGCAAGCGAGTTGATAAGACCTATGTTTTGACCTTCCGGCGTTTCTATGGGGCACATTCTGCCGTAGTGTGAATGGTTTACGTCTCTCACGTCAAAGGTAGCCCTATCCCTGTTCAAGCCGCCCGGCCCCAATGCCGAAAGCTTTCTCTTATGTGTAAGCTCCGCAATGGGATTGCTCTGGTCCATAAATTGCGAAAGCTGTGAAGAACCAAAAAATTCTTTTATCGCACTTGTTACGGGACGGATGTTTATAAGCGATTGAGGGGTAACTTCGTTAGGGTCTTGAGTCGCCATTCTTTCCTTGATAACCCTTTCAAGCCTTGCGATGCCTATTCTGAACTGATTTTGTAACAGTTCGCCGACGGAACGCACCCTTCTGTTACCCAGATGGTCTATATTGTCTATATTTCCGATACCGTATTTTAAACCGAGATTGTAACTGACGGTAGAAATAATATCGTCAATCGTTATATGCTTGGGCATAAGCTTGTCGATATTTTCTTCCACCAAAGCGGTAAGCTCAGACTTGTTTTTGGCTTTTTTAACTAAGCTGCTAAGCTCAGGTCCGTAAACAAAATCGGTCAGCTTAAAATCGTTATGATTAAGTCCGCTGACTTTGTTAAAGTTGACGGTGTTGTTACCTATTACCTTAAATTTGCCGCCTTCTATATTTATATTTACGACGTTAACGCCGCAATTTTGAATTTCCTGTGCAGTTTTGGGCGTTATTACCTCGCCCTTTTTTACGTACACTTTATTGCCGCATACAATGTTTTCGTAAGCGGTATGCCCCGTTATCCTGTCGGATATATTAAGCTTTTTATTGAATTTGTATCTGCCGACTTTTGCCAAATCGTATCTTTTGGCATCAAAAAATAAATTATAAAGCTGGCTCCTTACAGATTCCTGCGTCGGCACCTCGCCCGGCCTTAACCTTTTGTACAATTCTATAAGTCCGTCTGTCTCGTTTTTGGCGGTGTCCTTTTCGGAAGAAGCTTTAATCATAGCGTCGCCGCCGAAAAGCTCGGCAAGTTCTTCATCGGTACCGAAGCCAAGCGCCCTTAACAGCACTGTCGCCGTAAGCTTTCTCGTTCTGTCAACACGCACCCATAAAATATCGTTGCCGTCCTGCTCAAATTCAAGCCATGCGCCCCTGTTGGGTATAACAGTAGTAGCAAAAAGGTCTTTGCCCGTACGGTTATCAATCTGCATAGCGTTATAAACGCCGGGGCTTCTCACAAGCTGAGAAACAACAACCCTTTCCGCTCCGTTAATAACAAAGGAACCCGTCTGTGTCATAAGGGGAAAATCCCCCATAAAAACATCCTGATCCATAACCTCGCCGGTATCTTTGTTTATAAGTCTGATTTTTACTTTTAAAGATTTTGCGAATGTCGCATCCCTGTTTTTACATTCGATTTCGTCAAACTTGGGCTCGCCTTCCAAAGAGTGTTCCAGAAAAGAAAGTTCAAAGTGCCCTGAAAAATCTACGATAGGCGAAAAGTCTTCAAATACTTCTCTTATTCCGTCTTTAATAAAATTGTCGTAAGAATTTTTCTGCACTTCGATTAAATAGGGTATCTCTAAAGGCTCTTTGATTTTCGAGAAGCTCATTCTTTCACAGTTACCAAACCTTACCTTATGGATGTTTTGCGCCATTATTTAAACACTCCTATTAAATATGTATTAAAATTATTTTTATCAAGCGTATTGAAAATTAAAATATTGTACAGTATAGTACAATGAACCAGTATCAGAATGCTATAATATGAAAAAAAATACAATCAAAATCCCTGATATTATAACCTTTATTGAAGGTTTACAACAAAAAGGGCAACCTCCACGACATAACAATACATCATAAGATTTTATCACAACAAAAAAAATATGTCAATTATTTTGCGCAAATATTAAAAAATTTTTTTGCGGGTGTTAATTGAAATCAGAAATGCAACACTTTATAGTTTTCATATTTAGTTTTAAAGTTACAATATGTTGCTTTTAATTAACTTTAAAATAATAATAGCCGCATATAAAAAATATGTAGCACGCTAATGTGTTACATTATTACTTATTGCGGTTATAAATTGAAATAGAGGTTACACCGAAAAATATTGGCTCTACTGCTTATTACCTTTAAATTTATCTCTTAAAGCGATAACCTTGCTTTCTATTTCTTTTATAATTTTAATAAATTCTTCATCGCTCTTTTTAACGGGGTCATCAATTTCCCAAAGTTCTCTGTAAGCGACTGAAAGCTGAGGGCAGTTGACATTACAGCCCAATGCGATAATAATATCAATTTTGGGAAGCACATTGACCAATTTAGGCCTTTGTATCTCTGACATATCAAAGCCATACAATTGCTTTACAAGTCTTACGGCATCCTGATTGATTTCAGTTTTTATGTAAGTACCCGCACTGTAACTTTCAAATACGCTGCCTGCAAAGTGTCTGCTCAGCGCCTCTGCAATCTGTGAGCGGCATGAATTATGCTCGCAAATATAAGCGACTCTCTTCATAATGTTTCCTTTTATGTTAATTATATTTAATAAAGGCGAAAAAATTAACATCACTTATTTTGATTAAATTTCACCTTATGGGAATCAAATGTCAATGTTCTCAAAAAACCACAAACTTTTTTATTCGGTTTTTATATTATAACAAATATAATAATAAATTTCAACTAAAAAACCAAAAAAAACAGCAAAAACGCCCAAAAAGGCTTTTTCATATTATTTTTTATTATCAGTCTGATTTTTCTATGCCTTTTTCTCAAACGAATTTATCTTTTTTTCAAGCTCCTCGATTTTATCCTTTAAAAATTTTATTTCCTCGTTGCAGGGGTCGGGCAGCTTTTGTATAAGGTCAGAAACCTTTTCGTTGCCGATTTTTACAACCTTGCCGGGAATGCCTACAACGGTGCTGTTTGGCGGAACATCTTTTAAAACGACGGCGTTAGCGCCTATCTTGCTGTTTTCGCCCACAACAATAGGACCGAGTACCTTTGCGCCCGAACTTATCATAACATTGCTGCATATTGTGGGGTGGCGTTTGCCCTTTTCTTTGCCTGTGCCGCCCAAAGTTACACCCTGATATATCGTAACATTATCGCCTATTACAGTGGTTTCACCGACGACTACGCCGCTACCGTGGTCAATAAACACACCCCTGCCGATTTTAGCCGCAGGGTGAATTTCTATGCCGGTAAAAAATTTAGAAAGCTGGCTGACACACCTCGCAAAAAATTTCAGTTTAATTTTATATAAAAAATGGGCAAAGCGGTAAGACCTTATTGCGTGAAATCCCGAATAAGTAAAAAACACCTCAAAGCCGTTTCTTGCAGCGGGGTCTCTGTCTAATACTGCTTTAATATCAGAACGAAAGGTTTTAAACATAATTATTTCCTTTGGTTATACTAAATAAAAATTAAAGTATTATCATTTTATATTAATATCAAAAAAAAATCAAATAATATAATACTATAATATGTCGCTGAGTAGTTTTATGTTTGCCTAAAAATAATACAGGAGCATAAATTTTTATGCCCCTGTACAGCTATTATTACATTCCGGTGCCATATATCAAGAAATAGTTTTATCTTAAAGTTACAGGCATTATACCGAAAAAAATAATCTAATTGGAAATCTCTAATTAACCTTATAAGGTTACGCTAAACGCTAATTTAAAACAATCCGCTATAAGCCTTAAAAATAAAAGAAGGCACTCTTATTAAAGAGCGCCTATATGTATCACAAATTTTGCAGCAAAACAAAGTCTAAGGAAAACCAAAAAAAAGCAACTAACTTGGCAAAGCATTATTACCTTATTACTTTACATTCTACTTAAAATATTGCGACTCAGCCGGCATAGGTTTCCCCTTAGCCCCGAAAGTTTTGCGTCTGCACATGTTTCCATGTGGTTGCCCTTTGAATATTTTAAAGCGGGAAAAATCTTTACATTAAAGAATTTTCATTTATTTAATTTTAATATATTTTATCACTTAAAAATATAAGTGTCAAAATAAACAGTAAACAAACACAAGCAACGTTTATGTAGCTGTTTAATATTAATTAGCTTGGCTGTCAATAAAATCTACTATATCGGAAACCTTTTTAAGCTCCTGCGCCTTTTCATCGGGCACGGTTATGTTAAATTCTTCTTCAAGGCCCATAAGCATTTGAAAAACATCAAGCGAATCTGCTTTTAAATCGTTGATAATATCAGAGTCTGCGGTAATTTTGTCTTCTTCAATATTAAGCTGCTCTGCAAGCATTTTTTTAACTTTATCTAATGTCATATTATATTTTCCTCCAAAATTTAAAAATTTTTATAAACTCTATTTTACTATATTATGTGTTTTAATTCAAGCAAAAATCAAACTAATATAAAATAAACATTTTCTCTTAGCTCGTATACATTATTACTGCCGAAAGTAGTAAGCACCTCACCTTTCATAATTTCTTCGTTAAACAATAAACTCTCTTCTATTTTTATCTCAAACGCCTTTATTCCGCTAAACTTTATATATGTAAAATAATGCCCTATGCTAAGTACGCTATCAAAAACATAATTTTTTTGAGAGGGC
>JAQVSX010000009.1 GCA_028700355.1 Clostridia bacterium | reverse complement strand
CCTTCAAAACCTTTATTAGCCCCAATAATAATAGAGAGGGCTTTTTACTTCAAATCTTTGTATTTAAATAGGGAATTTTGTTTGTCATAATCTGTCCATTTTAGTTTAGCAGTTACACTTAAAGGCCTAAAACATGGGGCGTTTAAATTTCACATACTCCTAAATATCTTTACACAATCTTTACATAATCTTTACTGTTTTATGATATTGCACATTTTTTTATTGCTGTAAAATAAAAGCATAAAATTATGGAGGATAAAAATGAAAAAAATACTAACAATACTATGTACAATATTGCTTTTTACAAGCGCGGTAACTCTTACAGGTTGCGGCGGCAGTCAAAGTGAAAAGGATATTATGGTGATTTCAAGAGAAGCAGGCTCGGGAACAAGAGGCGCATTTGAAGAGATTTTAGATATAGAAGCGGAAGATGTTTACTATGACCTTATAAGCGACAAGACAAACAATGTAATGACGGCGGTTGCAGGCAACAAATGGGCTATAGGGTATATTTCGTTAGGTTCAGTAAACGATACTATAAAAACATTGAAAATTGAAGGTGTTGCACCGACAGCCGAAAATGTATCAAACAATTCCTATCCCATAGCAAGACCCTTTTTGGTGGTACATAACAAGGATGCGCAACTTTCCCAAATAGCAGAGGACTTTAAATTGTTTCTATCAAGCACGCAGGCTCAGGCAATAATATCTGAAAAAGGTTATGTAGTTACGACATCAGAGCCTCAATCATACACAGCCGCTCCGGGAATGAGCGGAACGCTGAGCATAAACGGCTCTACATCGGTGGGACCTTTAATGGTGTCGCTTGCAGCAAAATATATAGAGCTTAACAGCGGCTTAAGCGTAAACGACATTACAATAGAGCAGACAGGCTCGGGCTCGGGAATAACAGCCGCAACAAACAATACAAGTGATTTCGGAATGTCTTCAAGAGATTTAAAAACCGAAGAAGAAACCGCACTTGAAAAAATCACTATATGTATGGACGGTATAGCCGTTATAGTAAACAAGGATAATACGATAGAAAACATTAGTCTAAGTAACCTTAAAAGCATATATTTGGGCGATATAAGAAAGTTTTCTGAAATTGAAAACTGATACTCAAAATAAAAAGGTATCAAGCTGCAAATAAACGAAATTTGTTTGCGGCTTTTAGCCTGTATAAAAGGAGTTTAAAGCTTATGACAAAAGAGCTTAAAGAAAATTTATATAAATACTTGTTTTTAGTGTGCGCAATATTCGGGATTGTTGCCGTTGCGGTTATTATATTTTATTTATTTGCAAGGGGTATGCCGGCAATTTTTGATATAGGCTTTTTTAAGTTTATATTCGGTGAAAGGTGGGTGCCTGAGGCAGGGCTTTACGGAATACTTCCGATGATAGTAAATTCACTTTATGCAGCAGCTTTTTCAATATCTATCGGCGTTGTATTGGGCGTTTTTTCCGCTGTTTATCTTGCAATGTATTGTAAGGGAAAATTGCAGGCGGTTTTAAAGCAAATGGTCAGTTTGCTTTCCGGTATACCTTCCGTTGTATACGGTTTTTTCGGAATGATGGTTATAATACCTTTTATTTCCGATTTGACGGGAACTTACGGTTACGGGCTTTTTGTCAGCGGTATTGTTCTAAGCATTATGATATTGCCTACAATAATATTAATAAGTTTTAACAGTATAAAAAGCGTGCCTAAATCCTATTACGAAGGTGCGCTTGCTTTGGGAGCAACTCATAATCAGGCGGTCTTTAAAACAATATTGCCCGCAGCAAAAAGCGGAATAATTGCAGGGGTGATATTGGGTATAAACAGGGCGGTAGGCGAAACAATGGCAATAGTAATGGTTTCGGGCAATGTTCCTAAAATAGCAAATTCTTTTTTTAATCCCATAAGGACATTGACGGGCAATATAGTTTTAGAAATGGGCTATGCGACAGGGCTTCATTTAGATGCGCTTATAGCAACGGGTGTTGTACTGTTTTTCTTTGTTCTTGTAATAATAACCTGTTTTAATATATACACAAATAAGAGTAATAACAAACAAAAAGAAGGCGGCAACAAAAAAACGATAAAGCCGATAGTTGACATACACGATAACTTTTCCCCTAAAATCAAAGTCAGTACAAAGGCAACAAACATGTTAAAAATATTAAGTTACATATGTATAAGCATAGCGGTGTTATCTCTTGCTTTTATCATAGTATTTTTGTTTGTAAGGGGAGTTCCCTATATAAATTTAGAATTTCTTTTTGGACATTACATAATGGACGGCAGGGTTACAATACTTCCGTCTTTGGTTACAACGCTAATGCTTATTGTTCTTACACTGGCGATTGCTCTTCCTTTGGGAGTAGGAGGCGGTATATTTTTAGCCGAATACACAAAAAAAGGAAATAAATTTGTAGGGTTTTTAAGAAGCAGCATAGAAACTTTGGCAGGCATACCAAGCATTATATTCGGCTTGTTCGGTATGCTTTTGTTTGTAACCGTTTTTAAACTCGGTTTTTCTGTTTATGCCGGTGCGTTAACAATGACTCTCATGATACTTCCTACAATAATAAGGACATCGGAAGAAAGTTTTTTAGCCGTTCCGCAAAGCTATCGTGAGGGCAGCCTTGCGCTGGGCGCCGGAAAGTCAAGAACAATATTTAAAGTGGTTTTGCCATCGGCAATAAGCGGTATATTGACGGGAATAGTGCTTAGCATGGGAAGAATAGTAGGGGAATCCGCCCCTACGCTGTTTACAGTGGGAACGGCTTTTGCTATGCCCAAAGGTTTTGCAAGCAGCGGCATTACACTTGCGGTATTTATGTATATTTTGGCAGGCGAGGCTTTTCATGTAAACGAGGCGTTTGCCGTTGCCGTAGTTCTTATTGTAATGGTTATAACTTTAAATATAATATCTATGGTTTTTGAAAACATATTAAAAAAGAAAAACAGAAATGCTTTAGAAAATTAAATGGGAGACAAAATGAAATTAAAAATCAAAAACAATAATACATGCGACAACTTTTTCACACAAAAAACCGATATTATTACAGAAAACTTAAATCTTTATTACGGAAATTTTCATGCTTTAAAAGATGTTAACTGTAATATAAAAGAAAAAATGGTTACCTCAATGATAGGGCCTTCGGGCTGCGGCAAAAGCACCTTGCTTAAAACATTTAACCGTATGAACGACCTTGTAGAGGGGTGTAAAATAAGCGGCAAGGTTGTAATAGGAGGAAAAGATATTTATGCTAACGGCATTGATGTTTCTCTGCTGAGAAAAAATGTTGGAATGGTTTTTCAAAAACCCAATCCCTTTCCCATGAGCATATATGACAATGTAGCGTATGCACCAAGAACTTTCGGAATAAGAAAAAAAGGTGAACTTGATTACATAGTGCAAAAAAGTCTTGTAAAGGCGGCAATGTGGGATGAGGTTAAAGACAGATTAAACAGGGGAGCTTTAACGCTCAGCGGCGGTCAGCAACAAAGGCTGTGCATAGCAAGGGCGCTTGCGGCAGAACCAAAGATATTGCTTATGGATGAGCCTACAAGCGCTCTTGACCCCATTTCCACAGCAAAGATAGAAGAACTGTGTTTAGAACTTAAAGAAAACTATACGATAGTAATAGTTACACATAATATGCAGCAGGCAGGCAGAATAAGCGACTATACGGCATTTTTCTTATTGGGCGAGCTTGTGGAGTTTAACACCACGGACAATATATTTGAATCTCCCGAAGACGAAAGAACGGAAAATTACATAAGCGGAAGATTCGGTTAAAATAATATAAGAATAAATATAAATATGGTATAATATAGGAGGTAATAAATGTACAGGTTAAAATATGAAGCAGAGCTTAAAAAATTAAAGCTTAGTTTGCTTACATTGTGCGCCGAGGTAAGTGCACAAATTGAAAATTCTATAACTTCGCTGATTAGCTGCGATATCGCTCTTGCAAGGGAAACGGCGAGCAGAGATGATATTATTGACAATATGGAGCTTGACATAGAAAAGCAGTGTCACAAAATACTACTTAGGGAAAATCCGGTTGCTAAGGATTTCAGGGAAGTTTTTGCCGCACTTAAAATGATTACCGACCTTGAAAGAATAGCCGACCAAGCAGAAGATATAGCAAATATAGTTATAGGTTTTGGAGAGGAAAGATGCGCAGTTAAAAATTTTGAAAATTTATTAAAGATGTCAAAGATTGCTCTTGAAATGGTAAGCGGAAGCGTTAATGCCTTTATAAAACAAGATATTAAACTTGCCGACAAAATAGCGCAAACAGACGATGAGCTTGATTTTCTTTTTTTAAAATTGAAAGAAGACCTTATTCAAAGAATAAAAAAGAATTCAGAGTACGCCGAAGATATAATAGGTATAATAATGATAGCCAAATATTTAGAGCGCATAGGCGACCATGCGGTAAACATATGCGAATGGACAAAGTATTTTGAGGGCGGACTGAAGGAATTAAAATAACAAAAGAGGTTGCTTTATGAATAACTTAATCTATATTACAGAAGACGACAGCAGCATAAGAAGTTTATATGAATGTACATTTGAAAATGCAGGTTTTAAAACGCAATGCTTTGAAAAAGCCGAGCAATTATTTGAGGCGCTGGAAAACAAATTGCCGTCAATTATAATTATGGATTTAATGCTGCCGGAAATGGACGGGATAACAGCTATAGGAAAACTTAAAGCCAACCCGAAATATAAAGATATACCAGTAATAATTATAAGCGCAAACAGTGAGGAAACTGTCAAAGTAAAAGGTCTTAACATAGGCGCTGAAGATTATATAGAAAAACCTTTTGGCGTGTTAGAGCTGTGCGCCAGAGTAAAAAAAGTTTTATCAAGGTCAATTAACCAAAACGGCATAATAAAACATAAGGATATACAAATTGACATACAAAAACATACCGTTAAAGCGGGAGGAAAAGATGTTGCTCTTACCCCAAAGGAATTTGACCTTTTGGTCTATCTGCTAAGCAGTCCTGGCAATGTTTTAAAAAGGGACGATATATTAAACAATGTATGGGGAGAAAATTATTTTACCGAAACAAGAACGCTTGATATACATATAAAGAGTTTAAGGCAAAAGCTGGGCAGACAGGGTGACTATATTACTACGGTAAGGGGAGTGGGTTTTAAAACTGATTGATATGAAAAGAGAAATTCTTATAAAAAATGCTGCGGTAACGCTTGCGGCATTGTTAATATTTGCGGTTCTCTCCATGTTTATAATGGATTATCATACCATGCAAAACAGTAAGGATGATTTAGAAAGGCTTACATATACATATAAAAATCATCTTGTTTATAACGGCGATTATGGAGATTTTACCGATATAGGCGAGGAATTAAAAAAATCTATAAGGATAACTGTAATAGCAGATGACGGCACCGTATTAGGAGATTCCTACACAGAACCGGCATTAATGGATAATCATTTAAACAGACCGGAGGTGCAAGCGGCTCTTAATAATAATCCCAAAACAGATGTCAGAAATTCAGATACTTTCGGTATAGATATGCTTTACTATGCCGAAAAAGTATATAACGAGGATAATACAGATTTTGTTATTTTAAGGGTTGCCAAAAAAAAGGAAAGCATAAACAGCTATATTTATTCAACAATACCCGTATTAACATTACTGATAATAAGTGTTGTGGCTTTTTCGGTTTTATTTACTTTGGCACTTAATAAAAGCATATTGTCCGCTTTTAATTTTGTGGAAAACAATTTAAACAAAATATCGGAGGGCAGATATGAAAATATAATGCCCAATTTAAAACACGCCGAATTAAACAGCGCAGTTGTAAAGCTTAATGATATTCAGCAAAAAATTAACGATAGCATAGAGGTATTGAGTTCGCAAACAGAAAAACTTGATTTTGTGTTGGAAAATATAAAACAGGGAATTATAGCGCTTGACGGCAATATGAATATTGTGCTTATAAACACATTTGCTAAAGATATATTTGATGTAAAAAAAGATATAACAGGGCAAAATATACTTTACAGCGGATGCGGAAAACAGTTTTACCAAAGCATAGAAAAAGCGCACAGAGATGATGGCGGCATTTTTGAAACAAACCGCAAAGAAAAAAAATATACAGTAACTGTATCTGTAAAAAACAAGGGTTTAATAGAATCAATAATAATACTCAGTGATGTTACGGCTATTAAGCGTATGGAAAACACAAGAAGCGATTTTTTTGCAAACGCATCACACGAGCTTAAAACACCGATTACAAGTATAACGGGATTTTCAGAGCTTATGGAAAACGAAAAAAATCCGCAAAACATACAAAAATACGCCCGATATATAATTAAAGACAGTAAAAGAATGCTAAGGCTTATTGACGATATGCTTAAACTTTCCAAGCTTGACAGTATGACTCAAAGCAGTACAAGGGAAAAGCTAAGCGTATCAGACATAGCAAAAGAAGTTAAAGACAACCTTTCCATTATGGCGGCGGAAAAAGATATTTCAATAAATATAAACGGCGATGCCTATATTTATGCAGTAAAAGAAAATATATACGAGCTTATAGAAAACCTTGTAACAAATGCAATAAGGTATAATAACAAAGGCGGCAAGGTGAATATTGACATAAGTCAAAACGGAGGCACAAAGATTATTGTTGAAGATAACGGCATAGGTATAGCTCAGGAGCACCACGACAGAATTTTTGAGCGTTTTTATCGTGTGGACAAGGGAAGAAGCAAAGCCGAAGGCGGTACGGGTTTGGGGCTTTCCATAGTAAAACATATAGTAAGCCTTTACGGCGGAGAACTGTTGCTTGAAAGTAATGTAGGCAAAGGAACAAAGATAACTATAAAGTTTTAAGGTTTTTAACGGGTTAATATATGAAAAAAGTTGCTTTTATATGTGTGCATAACAGTTGCCGCTCACAAATAGCCGAGGCGCTGGGAAAACATTTTGCAAGCGGTGTTTTTGAAAGTTATAGCGCAGGAACTAAATTAAAACAGATAAACAAAGATGCGGTAAGACTTGTAAAAAAATTATATAATATTGATATGGAACAAACCCAAAACCCAAAACTTATAGACACTTTGCCCAAAATTGATATAATAATTACAATGGGCTGCAATGTAGACTGTCCATTTTTACCCGCAAGCCACCGTGAGGATTGGGGTCTAGATGACCCCAGCGGCAAAAAAGATGAAGTGTTTATAAAGGTTATAAAACAAATAGAAAATAATATTTTAGATTTGGCTAATAGAATAAAAGAGCAAAGGCTTTAAGAGTTATAAATATGGTGTTCGAGTTATATAATATCAAATAAAAAGGCATTTTTGATTGAAAAGCTTTAAAATAAAAAAACAACGGTATTATCATTAAAAAAACGCGGCGAGGGTAAATCTATTTAAATAAAATAATATTGAAATCTTATTCACAACATATCCAAGAACTTACGTTTCTTGTTCGGGTTAGCCATCTAAACCATTGAAATGGTCTGAATTGACTTTCAATGGTTTTTTCCTATTTAAGGGCATTTTTAAGCGGTTTTCGCATATTTTCTGGTAAAGTCATTTTCATAAGGTTTTTAAAAAGTCAAAAAGTTTTCAATTTTTACTTCGAGCAGGAAAGGAATAGGTAAAAATAAGCGGCGTTTTAAAAAGTTTTCAGGGGTTCCTTGTTTTCAGATTTGAACCTTTATTGTTCACAAATGTAGACAAATGGCATTTACAAGCGAAAAATGGGAATTTCATTACCAGTGGGATTTGAACTTAATAAAAAAGAAAAAACATTATTCTTGTAGAAAAAAACTATCTATTATGTTAAAATAAAATCAATATGAAAAAAAGTTAAAATCACTGTAATGAAGCAAACATTATATCAAGATTTGATAGACAAATATGAGAACCTAGCATAACTAGCACTATAAATATTAGGTATAATATATATTTCTTAATAATAATGCAAATAGAATTGTTTTATGTATGTTCTAATAATTTTTTAATGTTAAGCGAGGTGAGAATATGATTAAAATTACTACACAGCCGATTTATTATGATTTTCTTCAAATGTGCGCGGATGCCCGTCAAAATATATTGTTATGTGCGCCCTTTGTAAAGCAGGAAATTATTAATGATATTTTTTCCGTGACAGATCGGCAATTATCAATGCAGTTAATCACAAATATAAATTTGCAAAGCTTTCACCGAAAGGCATCAGATCTTGGTGCAATAGAAAATTTTATAAGCAACGGCGTGGTTTATAATTGTACAACGTTACATGCAAAATTATATATTTTTGATAATAAAAAATGTCTTATAACTTCCGCAAATCTAACGACATCAGGTCTTCGAAAAAATCTCGAATGTAGCTTGTTAACAGATAATTTGGACTTGGTTAAGTCATCGGTATACGAATATAACTCAATAATCAAAGATAATAGAGTAGGCCAAATTACGCCACAATCCATTTCTAATATAGAAATTATACTTGAAAAAATCCCTCCTGTTCAGAAAATAGCATATCCGCAGTTAGATTTGACAACATATGAATCTGATATAAATTATATTGCTAAATCTCTTACTGGATGGAGGAAAAGCGTTTTTATCATATTAAATTCCATGCAGCAGGATACTTTTTCATCACAGGAAGTAAAATGTATAGCAGGACAATTAAAAGAGGTTTATCCCGAAAACCATAATCGGGAAGCTAAAGTGCGTCAGATATTGCAACAATTAAGGGATATTGGTTTAATTGAATTCACTTCTCTCGGAATCTACAGAAGACTGTGGTTGAAGGGAGTTATCAATTGATTATGTTAGAAGGGATGAATGGAGGAGCAGAAGATATATTGGCAAATTTACAATTATTATAAAATATCGTATGTTAAATCCTATCAGCCTAAAATTACTAGTTCTATTGGACAATTGCCTTTGAAATAAGCATCAGTTAAGAGAGATAAAATGTTACGCAAGCATTGACAGAGGTAGCCTTAGGGCTACCCATTCAGCTGGCATATTATTTGTGAGGGATAAAAAACAAAACTTGCCTAAATTGTAGAAAAAAACTGTTTTTTATGTTAAAATAATAAGATAAGGGTTTTCAAAGGGGAAAGAAAATGGCGAGTTTAATTATTGTTAGATTAGAAACTGATAATAATGTAAATATAAAGGTTGTAGGTGCTGATAGAAAGACAATCAAAATGCTTTCATTTTCAAGAGCGGCATATTCCATAGTAAAACAAAAATACATAGAAGACAGCGATTATTATGCTGATTATAATCTAAGTCGCTCGGGCGTATATATTCTTATTAATGATGACGGGAATACCATATATATTGGTCAAAGCGATAATCTGCAGGAAAGGCTTAACCGTCATTATAACAGCCAAGATAAAACTGAATACTGGGTTAACACCATGACATTTACATCAGATGTTGGCAACGCTTTAAATATTTCTCAAATAAAGTACATTGAAGCAGAGCTTATTAGGCTTTCACAAAATGCTGCTAAGGTAAATGTAGAGGGCGAAGATTCAATAAAATTAAAAAATAAACAAATAGGCAATCCGCCTAATATGAGCGTTAATGATAAAATTGCCGCAATTAACTTCTTAGAAGATATTCTATTAATAACTAAGGCGCTTGGCATAACATATTTTGAAGAGAGAAAATCCATTGAGAAAATAAAAATAGAAAGTAAAGATAC
>JAQVSX010000008.1 GCA_028700355.1 Clostridia bacterium | reverse complement strand
TGAAGTATACCTCCTATGGAATAATAAAAATAATAATACGGGATGCTCTAAATACAATTATTATACCATATTATCGGCATTATACAATTAAATACGACTAAAAAACTTTCAAAAAACTTCGTTTTTATCAAATAATATGATATAATACCAATAAAAAATAAATATACTAATTTGTGCTATTAAGGAATGTATTATGATATTAATTATCAGACCAGACAGAACAGACATAGAGTTTGACAAGCTTATCTGCGAGCTTGAAAGCATGAAAATGAAAACCCATGTTTCCGTTGGAGAAAACACTACTATTGTGGGGCTTGTCGGCGATACCTCTTTGCTCGATATAAACGAGATGAAAGCCAATCCGCTTGTCCTCGATGTAAAAAGAGTTTCTGAGCCGTATAAGCGCGCAAACAGAAAATTCAACAGCGCCGATACGGTAATTGACATAAACGGCGTGCCCATAGGGGGCGGATATTTTACCGTTATTGCAGGGCCTTGTTCTGTTGAAAGTCAGCAGCAGCTTAACCTTATTGCCTGTAATATTAAAAAGTCGGGCGCATCGGTATTAAGGGGGGGCGCATTTAAGCCCCGTACTTCTCCCTACGCTTTTCAGGGGCTGGAAGCTGAGGGAATAAAAATACTTGAAAACGCTAAATCGAGGGAAGATATACCTATAATAACGGAAATTATGGATATTTCCGATTTGCGTTATTTTGAAAATGTAGATATTATTCAGGTAGGCGCAAGGAATATGCAAAACTTCCGTCTGCTTAAAATGCTGGGCAGACAAAAAAAACCCGTGCTTTTAAAAAGAGGTATGTCAAGCACGATAGAAGAGCTTTTAATGAGCGCAGAATACATTATGAGCGAGGGCAACAATGATGTAATACTTTGCGAAAGGGGAATACGCACCTTTGAAACATCGACACGCAATACCTTGGATATTTCTGCCGTTCCCGTACTTAAAAAACTTACCCATCTGCCTGTAATAGTTGACCCCAGCCATGCATGCGGAAACGCCTGCTTTGTACCCGCTCTTTCAAAGGCGGCAATTGCCGCAGGAGCGGACGGCATTATGGTCGAGGTGCATAACAATCCTGCCAAAGCGCTTTCAGACGGCGCTCAGTCAATAACATTAGAAGAATTTGACTGCCTTATGAATAATATCAGAAAGTATGCAGAGCTTGAAAATAAAAAACTGTAACGGGGAGAAATTATGAATATTGCCGTAGTCGGACTCGGACTTATCGGGGGTTCTGTTTGCAAGGCGTTAAAACAAAAAACCTCTCATACGGTGTTTGGCATTGACATTAACGATATAATAAAACAAAATGCACTTAAATTGGAGGCTGTTGATTATGTGATAGAGCCTGATAAGCTTGTCAATATCGATATTATATTTTTATGCCTTTACCCAATGGAATCTGTAAAATTTATTAAAGACAATATAGCCTTTTTAAAAAAAGCCTGTATTGTTACGGATGTATGCGGAATTAAAACATATATAGAAAATGAGCTTGATTTGTTTTTAAAGCAAAACGGCTGTTATTATGTGGGCGGACACCCGATGGCTGGAAAGGAAACAAGCGGCTTTTTTAATTCTAATGCAAGTCTTTTGCAAGGCGCAAGCTATATACTTACAGTATCGCCGCATACCGATAGCGCCGCATTTAATAAGATAAACGATATAATAAAAATTTTAGGATGCAGCGTAATTGTTACAGACAGCAATGCCCACGATAAAATTATTGCCTATACATCGCAGCTTGCGCATATAGTTTCTTCAAGCTATGTCAAAAGCCCAACCGTGCAATTTGAAAAGGGCTTTACGGGCGGGAGTTTTCAGGATATGACGCGCGTGGCTTTGCTTAACGAAAATATGTGGGCAGATTTGTTTTTATTAAATAAAGATAATATTACACGGGAAATTGACAATCTGACCGAAAAGCTGAAAGAATTTAAAAACGCAATTTGCGACGGAGATAAAAAGCGGCTTGCAGTTTTACTTTCGGAAGGAAAGAAAATAAAACAAAAACATCTATAATAATAAATTTAATATAAACTTTTACTATATATAACTTTCGTCGGCATATAATTAATTGGAGAGTTTTTATAGTGGAAGTTTTTTTTTCGCTTAAAAAAGCGGTTAAAAACGGCATAACAAAAAAAGAAAGTACTTTAAAAAAAGCAAGGGCGGGGCAGTCGCTTACCGTTGTAAAAATATTAGGCAAAGGAAATTTAAGAAAAAGGCTTATGGAAATGGGCATTACCAAGGGGACAAAGTTATATGTAAAAAAAATTGCGCCGCTCGGCGACCCAATGGAAATCACCGTAAGGGGCTATCAGCTGAGCCTTAGAAAATCCGAAGCAGACAGCATTATAGTAACATAATTTTCGGGGGGGAAAAATATGTCATTTGTTATTGCGCTTGCAGGCAATCCCAACAGCGGAAAGACAACGCTGTTTAACGAGCTTACGGGCAGCACTCAATATGTAGGCAACTGGCCCGGGGTAACGGTAGAAAAAAAGGAAGGCAGGCTTACAAAATATAGGGAAATTGCCGTTGTCGATTTACCCGGAATATACTCGCTTTCTCCATATACGCCCGAAGAGATTATTTCAAGAGATTTTATAATAAAACAACAACCAGACATAATTATAAATATTATTGACGCAACCAATTTAGAGAGAAATCTATATCTAACATTACAGCTTTTAGAAACAGATATTCCCGTTGTTGCCGCTTTAAATATGATTGATGTTATAAAAAAAAGGGGAGAATATATAGACAAAGATAAACTTTCTCAAAATTTAGGCTGCCCCGTTGTGGAAACATCGGCATCAAAGGGTATCGGTATAGATAAGCTGACAGAAGAAATATTAAAAATTAAGGCTCAGCCCTTTATACGTAAAAAATACGCTTATTACGACAGGCGTTTTGAATATTTTGCAAGCGATGCAGAAAAAATAATAAGCGGCATTGTAAGCAATAACAAAAGATGGTATGCGGTAAAACTTCTGGAAAACGACCAAATAGTAAAAAACAGTATAAAACTTGACGAGTGTTTATCCGCAAAGCTGATGCAAAAAGTTCAAGCTTTGGAAAAGCAGTTTGACGACGACTGCGACAGCATAATTGCAGATGTAAGATATAATTACATCGCCGCAGTATTAAAGGGTATATATATAAAAAAAACTGACCGAAAAGCCCTTTCTGTTACCGAAAAAATTGACCGCATAGCTACAAACAAATGGCTTGCGCTGCCCATATTTTTTATAGTTTTGTGGGCGGTTTATTATATTTCCGTTCAGACTGTGGGAAGCTTTACCGTAAATGCGCTTGACGGTTTTTTTAAAAACTTTGCCGCTGCCGCGGGCAGTCTGCTAAATAAAATTAATACGGCAAATTGGCTTAAAGGGCTTATCTGTGAAGGCATTATCGGCGGAGTCGGCGCTGTGCTTGTATTTGTCCCTCAGCTTGTTATTTTGTTTTTGCTGCTTTCTTTTTTGGAAGACAGCGGCTATATGTCGAGAATTGCCTTTATTATGGACAGAGTTTTCAGGCATTTCGGCTTGTCGGGAAAATCCTTTATACCTATGCTTATTGGCACGGGCTGCTCTGTGCCTGCAATCACAGGGGCGAGAACGATAGAAAACAAGAAAGACCGCCGAATGACAATAATACTTACGCCTTTTATTCCCTGCGGCGCAAAGCTGCCTATATTTGCGCTGATTGGCGGAGCGGTATTTCCCGATTATTCGCTTGTTGCGCCGTCTATGTATTTTATGGGCATTTTTACGGTAATTATTTGCGGCATAATGCTTAAAAACACAAGGATGTTTAAAGGTGAAGATGCGCCATTTGTAATGGAACTGCCCGAATACAGAATGCCAAGCGCAAAGGGCATTTTTATACATATGTGGGAGAGAAGCAAAGACTTTATAATAAAAGCGGGCACGGTAATATTTGCTGCGTCCTGCATTATATGGGTGCTTGTAAAATTTAACTGGTCTTTTGAAATGGTACAGACAAAGCATAGTATGCTTGCGTCTATAGGAAAAATTATTGCGCCGCTTTTTTTGCCGCTGGGGTTTGGAAACTGGCAATGCGCCGTCGCTACTCTTACAGGTTATGCCGCAAAGGAAAACATAGTCGCAACTTTGGGGATTGTATTGGGACACCAAAAAGAGGCGGACTTTGCGGCAAAGGTTGCGGCACTTTTTGACAACCCCGCCGCCGCATACGGCTTTATGGTTTTTGTTTTGCTTGCTCCCCCCTGCTTTGCCGCAATCAGCGTAATGAAAAGAGAGCTTGGCAGCCTTAAATGGTTTACTTTTGCAATAACATTTCAGCTTGTAATATCTTATACCGCCGCATTTTTTATTTACCAAATAGGCAGCTTGTTTTTTTACGGCGGCACCGCAATGTCTTCTGTAATATTAACGCTGCTGCTTGCCTTAGTATTTATTTATATAATTATTTATATGTTTAAAAATAAAAATTGCAAAAACTGCGCCAAATGCGCATACAAAAAATGCACTCATAAAAGTTAACCCTAACATTATTAATTTCTTTTTTGCATCTATTGCCGAGTTAAATGTTTAACATAAAAAACATTATATGTTATAATAAATTTTAGGTTACTATGAAAAACAAATCTTTTTTTACAATACCAAATATACTTACTCTACTGAGAATTGCACTTATTCCGCTGCTTGTTCTTGTTTTTTTTGAGTACTATGAGCAAAAACCTTTTCTGCCCGCTATTATTTTTGCGGTTGCGGCTTTAACCGATTTGCTTGACGGTTTTATTGCAAAAAGGTTTAATATGGTTTCAGACGTGGGCAAGGTATTGGATCCTCTTGCGGACAAGCTTTTTTTAAATACTATGCTGCTGTGCTTTGTAATACAGGAAGGTGGTTTTATTATAACATTATTATTGATAATAAATGTTATAAAGGAAATTTATTTAGTTACCGCAGGGACTTTGCTTTACAAGCGCAAGTTTATACTAAGCTCAAAATTTATTGGCAAGGCGGCTACCTTTGTCCTTAACCTTGGCATTATTTTTTATTTTTTTGTTCCGTATTTAAATACATTGCAAATTGTAGCCGATTCGCTTTTTGTTTTAGGTCTTGCTTTGTCTTTATCTTCAGCCGTTTATTATACTATAACCGTATATAAACAGACGGGAGGGCGGCTGCCTCCTAAAAGTTAACCGGAGGTTTTATACCTTGTTTTTTGCCGATTTTTCCAACATTAAGGTAATTATAGCGCTTGCGGTTGCAGCTCTAGCGATGGTACTGCTTTTTTCGGCTAAAAAAATTGCTCAAAAAATTTTAGAAAATAAATATTCCGATACGGAAAGTCAACAATACAAAGATAAATTACTGAATATGACATTATTATTAAAGGGAATTGCCGCAGGCATAACCGTTATTGCCTGCGTGATTTCGTTAATTTAATAAACGGAGAATATAATGCTGTCTAAAACTTATCAGCCACAGGATTTTGAAAACAGAATATATGAAGAATGGCAAAATAAAAATTATTTTACAGCCGTTATTGACAAAAATAAAAAACCCTTTACCATTGTTATACCGCCCCCCAATATTACAGGTCAGCTGCATATGGGGCATGCGTTAAACAACAGTATTCAGGATGTAATAATAAGATTTAAACGTATGCAGGGTTTTTCAGCTTTATATTTGCCGGGCACAGACCACGCTTCTATTGCGACAGAAGTTAAAATAGTGGAACAAATGGCTAAGGAAGGGCTTACCAAGGCAGATGTGGGCAGAGAGGAATTTTTGCAAAGGGCTTGGAAATGGAAGGAAAAATACGGCGGCAGGATAATCGAACAGCTTAAAAGGCTGGGCTGTTCTTGCGACTGGTCAAGGCTTGCTTTTACAATGGACGAAAAATGCAGCAAAGCGGTAAAGCATGTTTTTGTAAAGCTGTATAATAAAGGGCTTATATACCAAGGAGACAGGATTATTAACTGGTGCCCGAGCTGCAAAACCGCTTTATCTGATGCCGAAGTAGATTATATAGAGCAAGATTCTTTTTTATGGCATATAAAGTATCCCCTGAAAGACGGCAGCGGCTTTATTACGGTTGCGACAACCCGCCCCGAAACAATGCTGGGCGATACAGCCGTAGCGGTCAACCCTAACGATAAAAGATACGCTTCTTTTATCGGCAAAACTTTAATATTACCTTTAATAAACAGAGAAATACCTGTAATAGCGGACGAATATGTCGATATGCAGTTCGGCACGGGAGCGGTGAAAATTACCCCTGCGCACGACCCCAACGATTTTGAAGTCGGTGCAAGGCATAATCTAAAAGTTATAAGGGTAATGGACGACGGCGGCATAATGAATGAAAACGCCACAAAGTATGACGGGCTTGATAGATTTGAAGCGAGAAAAAAAATTGTACAAGACCTTAAAAATCAAAATTTGCTTGAAAACATTAAGCCGCATAAGCACAATGTGGGAAGCTGTTACCGCTGCGGCGAAACAGTAGAGCCTATCGTAAGCAAGCAATGGTTTGTAAAAATGCAGCCGCTTGCAAAGCCTGCGATAGATGCGGTAAAAGACAAAAAAACCGTATTTATACCAAAAAGGTTTGAAAAAATATATTTTAACTGGATGGAAAATATAAAGGACTGGTGTATTTCCCGTCAGCTTTGGTGGGGACACAGAATCCCCGCATATTACTGCACTGCCTGCGGAAAAATGATTGTAAGCGAATCAGATATAGTAAAATGCCCTGATTGCCAAGGCGATGTATATCAGGATAAAGATGTACTAGATACTTGGTTTTCTTCTGCACTGTGGCCGTTTTCTACGCTTGGTTACCCCGACAAAACCGATGACTTAAATTATTTTTATCCGACGAATATTCTCGTAACGGCTTATGATATTATATTCTTTTGGGTTGCCAGAATGATTTTTTCAGGCATAGAGCATATGAAAGAGCTGCCCTTTAAGGATGTCCTTATAACCGGTCTAGTAAGGGACGAGCTTGGTAGGAAAATGAGCAAATCGCTGGGCAACGGCATTGACCCCCTAGAAATTATAGAAAAATACGGCGCAGATACACTGAGGTTTTCGCTGCTGATAGGCACATCGCCGGGCAGTGATATGCGTTTTTCATATGAAAAAATAGAAGGCTGCAGAAACTTTAATAATAAGCTTTGGAACGCCGCCCGCTTTGTTATTATTAATGCAGAAGGTCAAAGCCTGCCTGACATTTTTAATGCAGACAAGAATTCGGCGGATAAATGGATATTAAACAAATTAAACCAACTTGTTGTTGATGTAGTAAACAATATGGAAAAATACGAGCTGGGGCTTGCCGCCGCAAAGATTTACGATTTTGTATGGAATTATTTCTGCGACTGGTATATAGAGCTTACCAAACCTGTTTTGTACGGCGACGATTTTGAGAAAAAAAACAGCACGCTTTCGGTACTTGTATATGTGCTTGATAAAATAGTAAAACTTTTGCACCCCTTTATACCCTTTATTACAGAAGAAATTTTCGGCAATCTATTTGCCTGCGGCGGCAGCATAATGGTTGAAAAGTATCCTGTTTACAATCCTAAATTCGACTATCCGCAAGACAGCGAAGATATGGACATTATTATCGAAACAATAAGAGCAATAAGAAATCTGCGCTCTGAAATGAATGTTCCGCCGTCAAAGAGGATACTAGTTAATATCCTGCCCGCTGGCGATAAGCAGATTTTTGAAAAGGGCGCACTGTATATTCAAAAGCTTGCAAATGCGTCTGATGTAATACTTGTTAACAATGATGACGAAAATAAAGACAATATAACCGTGGTACTGCCTAACTGTAAAATTATTATAGCCTCAAAAGAGCTTATAGATAAGGAAAAAGAGCTTATTAGGCTGGGCAAGGAATTAAAGCTTGCCCAAAGCGAATTAATGCGTGCAAAGGGCAAACTGCAAAGTCAGGGCTTTTTGTCAAAAGCCCCCAAAGAGCTTGTAGAAGCAGAAAAACAGAAAGTCGAAAAATACAGCCTGCTGACAGAGCAATTAAGTAAAAGTATTGAAAGTATAAAATAATTTATAAAATCTAATATTAAATAAGCCGTATAAAAACTATAGCGGCTTATGTTTTTATTAGCTGCGGCATATCATCCCATGTTTTATTTAATAATAATCTTCCTGATTTTTTCTTGTTTAAGCCGCCCCATTGTTTAAAATAAAACAATATTCCTTGGGATTCGCTTTGTGATTTTATATTTAATACCCATTCCTCTTTAAGTGGGCGTGCGCCTATTCCGCTTTCTCCGCCAACTATTGCCCAATTTATATTACTCAAATTTATATTTTCTATATTGCTTAACAATGGCTCAAATGATATAAATTTAATAGCAGCATTTGTTTTACGCAAATAATCAATTCTTTCAATATATTTTTGGCTTTCTACCGTAACACCCATCCATATATTATTTGTCCAGTTTAAATATTTTGAATATTCATATAAAATATCTGCCCTTTTTGTAAGTATTTGAAAAGTATGCCACGAAGCCTTATTCATAACATCAAAAATTTTCTTTATAATTTGAAAATCCAAATTTTCATGAAATAGGTCAGACATAGAATTTACAAACAATAAAGCAGGCTTTTTTTTGTTTAACGGCTCCTTAAAAACATTTTCATGAACAGTCAAATCGAAGCCGTTTCTATATTTTTTGTTTCCCATTGCCTTAAGCCTTAAAGCCATTTTGAAGGCATAACAATTCTTACATCCATCAGATATTTTTGTACAACCGGTAATGGGATTCCATGTGCTTTCTGTCCATTCTATTTTTGTTTTGCTAAACATATTTTTTTTACCTGATTAATTTAATATATAATTTGAAAGTTTTAATGCTAAATCCGTTACATTCTTTTTAGGATTACTGCACATAAAAAATAAAGCAAATTGTTGTGAGTTTTTGGAATTTTTTAATATTTTGGGCTGATTGCATATTCCCGAAAATATTGTGCTTAATCTATTTTTTACATAACTTAATACATCTTTAATATTATACCTTTCGTATTCAATTTCATCAAAAATACTACATTGTTTAGATTCTTGATAAAGCTCCGACAACCAATTTTCTGTACCTAATAAATTAGTTATTCTATTGCATATTGTATCGTGGATTTTCCTGTCTTTTTTTAAACATCGTATCAATCCGCTTATAGGGAATAAATACCAAACATCCAATTTTTCAGTTTTTGCAATCAATTCAAGCGAATGCCAGCTTAATTCCATACCATATGGATCTAAAAAAATCACACCTCTGTCATAACGATTTAATGATAATTCCTGTATAAAACTATTGCAGTCTTTATTTATATATAATATGTTTTTATTTGTATGATTAGCATTTTTGTTAATATTATTTTTTAATTCATTTATATATTTAACAGATTTATCTATAAAGATGTATTTATCAAAATTATAATCTAACGCTATTAACGGAGAACCTTGACTATTTATCTTTTCATTTACCCCGCATCCGCAAAAAGCATCAATATAAATCAAGTTGAAATAGGTTTTATTCTTCATAACAGTAGTATAAGATTTTAAGTACTTCTCTAAAATGTCTAACTTAATTAATGTCCAATTATCGCCGAATCTTTGCATAATTCTAATCTCCTCTAATAAAATTTATTGTAAAAATAATTAGCACATAATGAAACAAATAATTATAATTTTTCTAAGGAATTCTTTATATTTGAAAAAAGCCGCATAAAAACTATAGCGGCTTATGTTATTCTTCTTGGTTTTCTTCTATGTATTGTTCGAGTGCTATAGAAAGCTGGTCGGGACAGGAAGTGTTGTTTCTGCACTGTATGCCCTTACATTGCTGTATGATATAATTTATATCTTTACCTACCAGCAGCCTTGACAAAGCCTGATGATTGCCGCTGCATCCTCCTAAAAACTTTAAGCTTTCCAATTTATTTTCACTATCTACATTGAAAATAATTTCCCTAGAACATGAGCCCTTAGTC
>JAQVSX010000192.1 GCA_028700355.1 Clostridia bacterium | reverse complement strand
GCAATAGAAGGATTTTCATAGGAGGTGAAAAGATGTCCTTTTTTACTAATTTTCAATCGGAAAGATATCCGGGTTCAATCAGCGGCAACCCAATTAATGGATTGTGTGAAAAGGAGTGTATTCAAGTAAAAAGGGTATTTGATGCCTGTATCAGGCAAATTACACAGGAAAATGTTTACGTAACAGTTTTCAACCAAGTACCTACAAACCCGTCTTATCCGCTGACTTTTATTAGCGCTAAAAGCACATCTCCCAAGGGTATTATAACAAATCTTGATATAGATAGGCTTGATGATAAGCCGCAATTTGCAAGAGTTCGTGCCAGTATAAATATTCCAATTGAGGTATTGTATTGCGACGCAAACGGTGTAGAGGGCAAGGGCGACAGTGTGCTTTCAGTTACACAGGATGTTATATTATATGTTCCGCAACCCTCGATAATACCCTTTGAAGTAGAATGCGTTGTTAATGCTATAGCGCCGGAAGGTGTTTACGCAGGACAAAATAATTTTTCTATTACTGCTTGTATTACCGCAATATTAAAAATTGTTGTAGAAGTAGAATTATTGGTTCCTACATACGGCTATTGCAATATACCGCCTTGTCAGCCTTTTGAACAGGAAATTTGCGCAAATTATTTTGAGTTGCCTTTATATCCTAATTCTGACAATATACCCGGTACATAAAAAGCCGTAAATGAAAAAAGGGGCAAAAGCTTGCCTCTTTTTTTTTATGTTAAGGCATAGAATATTGTTATACCTGATATAAAAAAAATTGATAAAATAATACTTGCGTCAATTAAAAGTATAATATATAATATTAAATACATAAAGAAAGTGGGGGATTTCAGCTAAATAGATTTTCATCATTGGAGGCATTATGATTAAATTAACAAACAAAACAACTAAAAAAATTAAACATCTTTCTGAGTTTGCCGCAAGGGCAAATAAATTTGACCCTGTTCTTTATGGTAAATATGATGTTAAAAGGGGTTTAAGAGATGTTGACGGCAAGGGAGTTGTTGCCGGTCTTACCGAAATATCTGAAATAAATTCCTTTAAAATAATTGACGGCGTTAAACAACCCTGCAAGGGCGAGCTTTTTTACAGAGGCTATGACATAAACCACCTTGTAAACGGGTTTTTAAGAGAAAACAGGTTCGGCTTTGAGGAAACAACATATCTTTTGTTATTCGGCAAGCTGCCCAGCCATAATGAACTTGAAGAATTTAATAGTATGTTAAGCGAACTTAGGACCTTGCCCGTCAGCTTTGTTCGGGATATAATTATGAAGGCATCTTCCATAGATATAATGAATGTGCTTGCAAGGAGCGTACTTACACTTTACGCTTACGACGAAATGGCAGACGATGTTTCCATAGAAAATGTTTTAAGACAAAGCTTGCAGCTTATCGCACAGTTTCCTTTGATTTCCGTTTATGGCTATCAGGTTTATACACACTATCATTCAGATAATAGCCTTATTATACATAAACCCAAGTCGCAGCTTTCTACATCGGAAAATATACTGCATTTATTAAGAGCTAACAGCAAATATACTCCGCTTGAAGCCAAACTGCTTGACCTTCTGTTAGTACTGCACGCAGAACACGGGGGAGGCAATAATTCTTCTTTTACTACGCATGTGGTGTCTTCTTCGGGAACTGATACATATTCTACCGTGGCGGCATCCTTGGGGGCGCTTAAAGGACCTAAGCACGGCGGCGCAAACATCAAGGTAGTTAAGATGTTTGAGGATATGAAACAAAACTTAAATAACCGTTCTGACAGCGAAGTGGAAAATTATTTGGTAAAACTGCTTAATAAAGAGGCTTTTGATAAAACGGGACTGATTTACGGTATAGGACATGCTGTATATTCACTTTCCGACCCGAGAGCGGAGATTATCAAGTCTTATGTCGAACAGCTTGCAAGCGAAAAAGGCTGCACTGAAGATTTTGAGCTTTACGAAAAGGTTGAAAGGCTTGCGCCGCAGGTTATCGCCGAAAAGCGCAAAATATATAAGGGAGTTAGCGCTAACATAGACTTTTATTCGGGTTTTGTTTACAGTATGCTTAATTTGCCCATAGAGCTTTATACGCCAATATTCGCTATTGCCCGCATAGTAGGATGGAGCACTCACAGGATTGAAGAGCTTGTCGGCGGGGGTAAAATAATCCGTCCCGGTTACGAAAGCGTGGCAAAAAGAAGAAGATATGTAGCAATAGATAAAAGGGGAATCTCTAAATAGCCCCTGAATATAATTTTACTAAAAATTAATTGTTGTTTATTTTGTTAAATTTCGGCATCTTTCAGCTTCGCCAAAACGGCAATTTTTAGCTCGAAAATCTATTCGAAATTTATCGAAAGGTTTATTAGGGCTTCCAAAAAGATAAATTACTTTTCATAATTCATTAAAATGCCGCTTAAAACTTTTTAAGCTGTTTTTCAATTTGATTAATTACTAGATCGGAAGAGAAAATGTCTGAAATCCAGTCACGTTGCCT
>JAQVSX010000191.1 GCA_028700355.1 Clostridia bacterium | reverse complement strand
TAAGGCAAATTTTTTTTGACTTAAATAATGTTATTATTTTTAAGGGAAATGTAACATATTAACATAATTTGCAATGTTTAACAAACATAAGCGGTCCATTCTTTTTAATGTTGGTATTTGTAACGGATATTTGGAAAGAGGCGGGCTGGTCTTCAATAATTTACCTTGCTGTAATATCGAATATAGACCCTCAGCTTTACGAAGCCGCCGAAATAGACGGCGCAAGCAGATTTAAAAAAATAATATACATAACCTTGCCCGGTATAAAATCTATGGCGGTGCTGCTGCTGCTGCTTTCTATCGGCGGCGTGCTAAGCGCAGGCTTTGACCAAATATTTAATCTGTACAATCCTCTTGTTTACGATGTTGCCGATATAATAGATACTTATATTTACAAAATTGTTTTTAATACAAGTATTAATCAGGGTGTAGGCGTTGCGGTAGGTTTATTTAAATCAGTCGTCAGCTTTATATTATTATTCACCGCAGACAGAGTCGCAAAGGCGCTCGGCGAAAGGGGAGTATTTTAATGAATAAAAACGGTGTAAAGCATAAAAAAAAGGTATACGGCTTTGATGTTTTTTTGGTTATATTCTTTGTTTTTTACTCATTAATAATGATTTTTCCTTTTTATAATGCCTTTATTGTCTCTATTGTGCCTGAAAGCTATTATGTAAACAATCCTATTTTGCTTTTTCCCAAAGAGCTGACTTTTGACTCTTACCGTGAGGTAATACAGGCAGACCTTATATGGAACGCCTATGCGATAACGGTTTTAGAGGTTATATTAGGTACGGCTTGTAACATTATAGTAACCATATCTGCGGGTTATGTACTTAGCAGAAAGAAATTTCCCCTGCGCAATCTTTTTATGAACATTATACTTTTTACAATGTTTTTCGGGGGCGGCTTTATACCTTGGTACAGGTTGCTGATAAGTATGGGCTTTAAAAATAATTTTCTTGTGCTTATTATTCCGGGAATATTAGACACATATAACCTGCTGCTTGCAAGAAATTATTTTGCGTCGCTGCCCGACGAGTTTGAAGAATCCGCAAAGATAGACGGCGCAAACGAAATAGTAATACTTTTTAAAATATATTTGCAGCTTGCGCTTCCCATAATTGCGACTATATCATTATTTTATGCGGTAGGGCATTGGAACAGCTGGTATACGGCTATGTTGTTTTTAGATAAAGCTGAATTTCAGCCTTTGCCCCTTATGCTCAGAAGGATAGTTATAGGAAACACCGGCTCTATAGGCGCAAGCCCGATGGACAGACCTATATTTTCCGACGGCATAAAAATGGCGAGTATATTTTTCACAATGGCACCTATTATGATGGTATATCCGTTTATACAAAGATATTTTGTTAAAGGAATACTCATAGGAGCATTAAAAGGTTAAAATATCAAAAGCATAGGAGGGAATATGAAACTGTATAAATACATATCAATAATTTTGATTATTACGCTGATTGCAACTGCCTGCCTCGGCGGCTGCGGTCCCAAAAGGGAAGGGGAAGATTCTGACCTGATTGGAAAGCCTAACTTTGACAAAAAAATTGAAATATCTATTGGCACAATTGCTCAGATAGGCATAGAAGATTCTCTGTACGATTATATTACAGATAAATTTAACATCGATATTGATTACAGGATGCTCGACTACAATGCATGGACAGAGCAGGTTAACGGTATGATAAACGGCGGAGATATGATAGACCTGTTAGAGTGGGATTTGCGTCCGCATCTTGTCGCTACCTATCAGGAATATATTGTAGGGGAAATATTAAAACCAATTCCCGCCGATTTAAAATACTTTCCTAATTTAAAAGCAGCGCTGAATAATATGCCGGTAATAGATTATCTTAAAGGTAAAAACGATAATAAATTATATTGTATTCCGCTGCAACACGGCATAGAGAACACAGAAGACGGGTTGCTTATTTCCGATATGCACCATATTTACAGGAGGGACTGGGCAAAAGAAGCCAATCTTTACAACGAAGGCGATATATATACCTTTGAAGAAATGGAAGCGCTTATGCAGGCGTTTAAGGAAAGAAGCTCAAATGTAAAGCCCTATGCTGATGTTCCGTGGGGCATACCGTCGCTGATTAATCATTCTATTTCGCAAGGCGGGGCTTTTGTAAAGGACAGCAGCGGCAAATATGTCTGGAAATACAGCCAAAACTCTTTTATAAACGCTTTAAACAAGGTAAGGTCATATAAAGCCCAAGGTTATTATAATGTAGATTTTTACACAAATACCGAATCTGACCTTTTCAACAACTATAAGGGCAATACCATAGGCATTTATTATAATAACTATACTATTAACAATCTATACAATATAAGAAGGGCAATAAAAACTTCAAACCCATCTATGACCGAAGAAGATATCAGAGAAGCAACTGCGCCCTTTTATTTGGTTGACAGCGAAGGCAAGGTGGCAAACGAGGGTATGGACAATTGGTGGTCTGTAATGCTTTTCAATTATACAATATCT
>JAQVSX010000190.1 GCA_028700355.1 Clostridia bacterium | reverse complement strand
CATCGAGAGGATGAACAAACTATTCAAAGGCATAGGGGCAGTGCCTCCCTTTAACAGCGCCGTAAAGCCGCAAAGCAAAAATGAAGATTTCAGCGTATTCGGAAAAGAATTTGACAGCAAAGAAGATGACGAAAATAATGATAAATAGGGAAGCTCTAAATTAGAAACTTAGGAGATTTTTCTTATGATTATAGATTTTCACACGCATATATTCCCCGACCGCATTGCGGCAAGGGCATTATCTGTACTTAAAAAACAAAGCGGAGATAGCATTACATATACAGATGCCACGCTTGCCGATACCCGCAGTAAAATGCAAGAATGGGGCATAGATAAATATGTATGCCTTAATATTTCCACAAACACAAAACAGCAGACAAATGTAAATAATTTTGCTATAGAAAATAATAGCGACAGTTGCATAATGTTCGGCTCTGTTCATCCTTTTTCAGCCGATGTAATACAAGAGCTTGAAAGAATTAAAGCCGCGGGTTTAAAGGGAATAAAGCTGCACAGCGAATATCAAAATTTTGATGCAACAGACAAAAGGGTATTTCCCGTTTACGAAAAAATAATGCAGCTAAGGCTTATATTGGTTTTTCACGGCGGCACAGATATAGCCTATCAAGACACGCCTACAAGATGCACTCCGCAAGATATAAAAAAGCTGCACCAAAACTTTAAGGATTTAATAATAGTAATGGCGCATTTAGGCGGCTATAAAGAGACGCAAAGCACCTTAGAGCAGATAGCGGGTAAAGATATATACCTTGACACATCTATAGCTAATGTGCTGATTTCTAAGGAAAACGCGCAAAAGGTTATTTCCTCCCACGGAGAAGACTTTTTGCTTTTCGGCAGCGACTGTCCTTGGGCAAGCGCCGCAGATAATGTAAAATTTATTGACAGCTTAAAAATTCCCCAGTCAAAAAAAGATGCGTTGTTTTATAAAAACGCAAAGCGGCTGCTGAAAATTTAAAATAATAATATAACATGTTAAAATAAAAGCTAATAGATGCAATATTCTTGACTTTTATAATGTTTAAATGCTAATATAATAGCCGATAAAATATATTTGCTAATGTGGCTCAGTGGTAGAGCAGCGCACTCGTAATGCGCAGGTCGGCGGTTCAAATCCGCCCATTAGCTCCAAATTTTATACTATTGCCAAAAACTCACAATATAAAAAAAGGAAAGATTTT
Organism: Clostridia bacterium; assembly: GCA_028700355.1. GTDB lineage: Bacteria > Bacillota > Clostridia > Christensenellales > HGM11417 > STF1-284. Next base: position 1,321 of record JAQVSX010000190.1, on the reverse strand, counting down.
TCTTTCCTTTTTTTATCGTTTAAATACATTAATATAAAGAATAAAAACCCTTCAAAGCTCACCATTAACAAAACAAAAAACACTACACTTTTAATTTGCGTAGTGTTTTTTTGGTGCCGCTGGCCGGAGTCGAACCGGCACGCCGTCGCCGGCGGTGGATTTTGAGTCCACTACGTCTGCCAATTCCATCACAGCGGCAAATTGCTTAAATATATTATCATATTTTAGTGCAAATAGCAACTTAAATGTTTTTATTTTATAAAAATGTTGGTAGTATTATATAATATAAGTTATAATAATACTATTCCTTATTTAAAAGATTTATTAAATAAGAAGCAGTACCACAGTTAGATTTTAAAGAATAATTAATATAAAGGAACGTTAAATGAACCAATTTTTTATTATAGACGGAAACAGTTTAATTAATAGGGCGTTTTATGCCACGCCGCCGCTTGTCAATAGCAAGGGGCAGATGACTAACGCCGTTTATGCTTTTACCAATATATTAATAAAAATGATAGGTGATTACAACCCCAAATATATTGCGGTAGCATTTGATATGAAAGCTAAGACTTTCAGGCATAATATGTATAAGGGTTACAAGGCTTCAAGAAAGGGTATGCCGGACGAGCTTGCCGAGCAGCTGCCGCTGCTTAAACAGCTATTAAACGCAGTCAGTATAAAGATTTTGGAAGAGGAAGGTTTTGAAGCGGACGATATAATAGGTACACTTTCAAAAAAATTTGACTGCCAAACCGTAATAATCACAGGGGACAGAGATGCCCTGCAATTAATAGACGATACGACAAAGGTTTTTTTGACAAAGAGAGGGCTTTCCGATATAGATATTGTTGACAAAAACAATATTATACAAAAATTCGGGCTTAGCCCCGCACAGATTATAGATTATAAAGCGTTATGCGGAGACTCTTCCGACGAAATACCCGGCGTAAAAGGTATAGGCGACAAGACTGCTAAAATGCTTCTGGAAAAATTTGGCACGCTCGACAATGTATATAATAATATTGAAGAAATACAAGGCAGCGTAAAGAGTAAGCTTATTTCAGATAAGGAAATGGCATATCTGTCAAAAGAGCTTGCAAAAATATCTTACGAATTCAAATGTCAATATAATATAGAAAATTTTACCTATAAATACCCCTTTGACGAAAAAGTGGCAGAAATGTTTAAGATGTTGGGCTTTAAAAAGCTACTTGAAAAACAACATCTTTTTGAAAATGCGCAGGAAGCATTGCCGCAAAGCAAAAATATAAATGTAGTTGAAACCGTAACAATTACCGACGAAAAACAACTTGCGGCT
>JAQVSX010000189.1 GCA_028700355.1 Clostridia bacterium | reverse complement strand
GTATAGCAAAGGGCAGCTTCGCAAATTCCCTTATATTTTTTTGTAGAGTGCATAGCCTGCTTTAAATTGCGTGTATCGTTAAGAGCGTCAAATACCCTTATTATGTCTATGCCGTTTTTAATTGACATTTCTACAAATTTATCGACTACATCGTCGGCATAGTTTTTATAACCTAAAATATTTTGACCGCGCAAAAGCATTTGCAGCTTTGTATTGGGAAGCGCTTTTCTGAGCAGTCTCAGTCTTTCCCAAGGGTCTTCGTTTAAAAACCTTAAACAAGAGTCAAATGTTGCTCCGCCCCACACTTCAAGAGCGTAAAAGCCTGCTTTATCGAGCAAATCGCAAAGAGTGAGCATTTCTTGTGTATTCATTCTTGTTGCCGCCTGAGACTGATGTGCATCTCGCAGCACGGTGTCCATAATTTTTACTTTTGACATTTTTTCTCCTCTATATTATACCATAGGTGCATATATAGCGAGCAATACGCCCGCAGCAATTGCAGAGCCTATTATTCCCGCAACATTAGCGCCCATAGCATGCATTAGCAAATGATTATCAGGGTCCTCTTCCTGCCCGACTCTTTGAGAAACCCTTGCCGCCATAGGTACGGCGGAAACTCCTGCAGAGCCTATTAAGGGATTTACCTTGCCGCCTGTAATTTTATACATTAACTTACCGAATAACACACCGCTGGCAGTGGCGACCATAAATGCTACAAGACCTAATATTATTATTTTTAATGTTTCCCAATCTAAAAAAGTAGGTCCTGCCGCCTTTGAGCCTACCACAACTCCTAAAAATATTGTAATAATATTTATAAGCGCATTTGAAGATGTGTCTTTAAGCCTTTCAACAACGCCGGACTCTCTGAAAAGATTGCCCAGCATAAGCATGCCGAGCAGTGGGACTGCCATAGGCAGAATTATTCCCACAACGGCGGTAACCATTATAGGATAAATTATTTTTTCAAGCTTGCTAACTTTGCGCATCTGCTCCATTTTTACAAGCCTTTCTTTTTTTGTAGTCAGAAGTTTCATAATGGGCGGCTGAATAATCGGAATAAGCGCCATATAAGAATATGCGGCAATTGCAATCGCTGATAAATTTTCACTACGTAGCTGCGTTGAAAGATAAATAGCAGTAGGTCCGTCTGCCCCGCCTATTATAGAAATAGCTGCGGCTTCGTTGCTTGGAAAGCCAAATTGAAGAGCTAAAATTAATGTTACAAATATACCGACTTGCGCAGCTGCACCTAAAAGTATTGTTTTGGGGTTGGCAATCATAGGTCCGAAATCTGTCATTGCGCCAATACCTAAAAATATTATAGGCGGGTATATAACATATTCAACGCCCAAACCAAGATAGTACAGCAGACCTCCCGGTTGTCCGTCCACAGGTTCATTTAAAAGCACTTCGGCTGCTCCGGGTAAATTTACAAGAAACATTCCAAAAGCTATGGGAAGCAGCAGCAGCGGCTCAAATTTCTTTGCAATGGCAAGATATATAAGTATAAAAGAAATACCGAGCATTATAAAATTTGTCGGTTCGGCACTTGCAAAACCCGTTTCTTGTAAAAACCTATTAAATGTTTCGCCTATGTCAAATTGTTCTAAACGGAAGTAACTAAACATTTATGCCTCCGCTAACTGATAACGGCAAGAATGTCATCTGTATCAACATTTGCGCCTTTACTTGTAACAAAACTTACCTTGCCGTCGCAGGGCGCAGCTATATCATTTTCAAGCTTCATCGCTTCAAGTATAATAATTACCTGACCTTTTTTAACCTCTGCACCTTCGGGAACTTTTAAATCTAAAATTAAACCCGGCATCGGGGACTTTAACTGAGTACCTGATGAAATCGTTGCAGCGGGCTGCTTTTCTATTTTCTGCTCTAAGGGCAATATTTTAGGAGAAGACGACAAACCTGTCTCTTCCACTGTAACATTATACACATTGCCGTCTACCGTTACTTTAAAGTTACGCATAAATATCCTCCGTTTTATGTTAAAAACTTATATTACTTTACTATATTACTTTTCTGATTTTGCGGACAATAAAATCACTTTCAGTTTTTCCTTGCTGCTGCATATAACAATAAACTGCCGCAGTTACCGCAGTAATTATTTTTTTGTCGTCTGTCTCGCATTTTTCAATAATTTGCTCATTGACTGTATCTGGTTGTTTTTTATTAAATATTTTTATTAAAAATTCTATTAAATAAATAAAAAACACAAGCACAGCCATTATCAAAAATGTTGCACCCATACCTAAAAGTGTTACTATCAAGCCTTCTGCAAGTTTATCCATATTGCACCTATATAAGCGTCATAAGCATTGCGGTTAAATGCTGCCTTGTAAGCGGCGGCTGCTCGATATTGTCTATACAACCGTCTTTGGCAGCATTAAAGGGGTCTGCCTCTGTTTGCGCATATTTTTCTATAAGCTGTTCCCTAATTTGCTGGGGATTATCAGCATTTTTAATCTGCTCTGAATATACTACCATAGCCGATGCGGCTTC
>JAQVSX010000188.1 GCA_028700355.1 Clostridia bacterium | reverse complement strand
GATATTGAAATAAGAATGCCCTTTTGCGATTATAATATTGTCGAATACGCTTATAATATACCTTGGAAGTATAAGGCTTATAAGGGGCAGGAAAAGGCGATTTTAAGAGAGGCGTTTAAAGACACTTTGCCGCCGCAGATTGTCGGCAGAAAAAAAAGCCCCTTCCCAAAAACTTACAGCCCTTTGTTTTATAACAACATAAAAGAAAAATTAAAAAATATTCTAAACCAAAAAGGCAGCCTGCTTGAAAGCCTTATAGATAAAGAATATTTAAACAATTTAATTGAAAGCCCTAATGCAAAAATACCGAATTGGTACGGTCAGTTAATGCGGCTGCCTCAGATTATGGGTTATATTATACAGATAGACAGCTTTTTTAAACATTTTAATATAGATATAGAATAACAAAAAAGCTTTACTTATTTGTAGCTTTATATGCCGAATCGTATATTTTTTTATTCAAATCTATAAGGCGGGGTTTAGAGCCGAAGGCATATTCTATGCCCTTATATATGTTCTTACCATCTATTAGCCCGCATACCTTATTTATTGCGCCCAGCATATATATATTAGCCGCTTTTTCAGTGCCGAGTGTATGGGCAAGTTCGTTTGCGGCTACATAAATTACATTTATATCTTCCCTGTCGGTTTTAACATCAATTAAAGAGCTGTTTACAAAAACATAAGCTCCCTTACGTGCTTTGCTTAAAAATTTATTTAAAGAGGGCTTGTTCATAGCTACAAGTATATCGGGCGAAGAAATTATAGGCGACGCTATCGCTTTGTCTGATATAATTACCGAACAGTATGCGGTGCCGCCCCTCATTTCAGGCCCGTAAGAAGGCATCCAAGAAACCTCTTTTCCCTCTGTCATTGCCGAATATGCCATCAATTGCCCAAGCAGTAATATACCTTGTCCGCCGAAGCCTGCTATTATTATTTTATGCATTTGTCTTATCTCCGTCTTTATAAACGCCCAAAGGATAAACTGCGAGTACCTGCTGTTCTATATATTTTAAGCTGTCTGTGGGTGTCATTTTCCAGTTTGTCGGGCAGTTTGTCATTACTTCAACTATAGAAAAGCCTTTGTTTTCCGCCTGATTTTGTATTGCCTTTTTAATTGCTTTTTTGGCAAGCAATACATTTTTAGCGCTATGCGTAGATACCCTTTCGGCATAATATGTGCCTGTCTGGGTACTCAGCATTTCGCATACTTTAAGCGGAAAACCGTTTATCCGAGACCTGCCCTCCGGGCAGGTTGTCGCCTTTTGACCTATAATGGTTGTCGGCGCCATCTGTCCGCCCGTCATACCATAAATTCCGTTATTGATAAAAATTACCGAAATGTTTTCTCCCCTTGCGGCAGCATGAACAATTTCAGCCGTTCCTATGCTTGCAAGGTCTCCGTCTCCCTGATAGCAAAATACTATTTTGTCGGGGTGCACCCTTTTTATTCCCGTTGCCATTGCGGGCGCTCTGCCGTGAGCCGCCTCCGCCATATCAAAATTAAAATAATCATATGCGAATACTGCACAGCCGACGGGGGCAACGCCTATTGTCTTTTCAGATAAATTAAGCTCCTCTATGCTTTCGGCAACAAGCCTGTGTACTATGCCGTGAGTACATCCCGGACAATAGTGAAAAGGCTTTGACGTTAAATTTTTTGTTTTAATAAATTGAGGCATTAATAGGCACCTCCCGTAACTAAATTGACAAGCTCTTCTTCGCTCATAATGTTGCCTCCGCTCCTGCCGTAAAACTCTACGGGCTTTTTGCCTTCTATGCTGAGCTTTACATCCTCTATCATTTGTCCTTTGTTAAGCTCTACATCTATAAACTTTTTTACATTAGGCTTTAAAGCGTAATTTAAATATGTTTTATCGGGAAACGGAAACAGCGATATAGGTCTTATAAGTCCCGCTTTTATGCCCTTTTCCCTTAAAGTAAGCACTGCGCTTTTGCAAATCCTTGCGACAGTGCCGAATGCGGTAAATATAATCTCTGCGTCGTCGCACATAAACTCTTCAGCTTTTGTCTCGTTTTGCTTTATTATTTCGTACCTTTGGTATAATTTATCTATATAATCTTCTAATTGGTCAGATTCTATTCTTAAAGAGTTTATTATTCTTCTCTTGCCATTGCCGTCATAGCCTTTTAAAGCCCATTCTTTTTCGGGCAGGTCGGCAAGATTTTTTTCAGGGGGCATTTCAACTACTTCCATCATCTGTCCTAGTATACCGTCTAATAGTATCATTACGGGAACGCGGTATTTATCGGCAACGTCAAACGCATTGTATGTTAAACTTGCGGCTTCCTGCACCGTTGAGGGAGCAAAAGTTATCAGCCTGTAATCGCCATGACCGCCGCCCTTTACCGTCTGAAAATAATCGCATTGAGCAGGCAGAATTCCACCGAGTCCGGGCCCTGCGCGCACCACATTAACCACTACGCAAGGAACATCTGAAGCGGCTATGTAAGAAAGCCCTTCCTGCTTTAAACTTATGCCGGGGCTTGAAGAACTCGTCATTGCCCTGCCGCCTGCGGCGGCA
>JAQVSX010000187.1 GCA_028700355.1 Clostridia bacterium | reverse complement strand
TTATGTGCTTTTCTATTATTTTTTGTTGTAATATCTTTAATATCTTTACCTTGCCGCTGCCGCTTTCGGCATTTAATGTTTGTATTTTTAAGGTTTTTTCATTTTCTGATACATAATTGCTTTCTGTAATTTTAATTTTTTTATCTTCTGTGCATACACAGCCGTAACCGTTTAGCTCGTTTAGCATATCAAGCAATAATTTTTTATCGGCAAGCGGGCAATCTGCTGAAATATATGCGGTGTATTTACAGTCTTTATCTTCATTTATGCAGTCTTTAAATTCTTGTAAAAGGATATCTTCACCGCTTTTTCCCCAAAAAATATTTTCATTTTGAGTGGGGACTATTACAACTTTAACATTTTTATTTATATCTTGCAGCGTCATTATTATTCCTCCGCTATAATTTCATGTATTAATATATTATACCATATATTTTTTTCATAAAAAGCAAATTATAATGTTTTTAAAAAAAATATCCTTCATTTATAAATTATTGATATAAAAAATAAATTATGCTATAATTACAATTATTAACATTATATTTTTTAAAAGTAATATATTTTTGGGATTAGTGTAAGCATGATAGAATATTTAGGCGAAGCGATAGACAAAAAGCAGGCTATGGATTTAAATCCGCTTGTGCTTGCTTTTGTCGGCGATAGCGTTCAGATGCTATATATAAGAACAAAGCTGGCATTATCGCACGACTGCAAGAGCGGAAAGCTTCATACATTAGCTAAACAGTCTGTAAACGCAACCGCTCAGGCTCAGACTTATGAAGATATAAAAAATATTCTGACCGAAGAAGAAATGCAGGTTTATAAAAGGGCAAGAAACAGCAAGACTTCTTCGGTTGCAAAAAACGCAAAAATTACCGATTACCGTAAGGCGACGGGCTTTGAGGCGGTAATAGGTTATTTATTTTTAACGGGACAAAGCGGCAGACTGATTACACTGCTTGACGCAAGCTGCCGCAGCAATTAGGGGCATATTATGAATGTGGGATTAAAGGTTAAACTGCTCAGGTATACAAATGAGCCTGAAAAGACTGTCGCACTTGCGGCAAAGCTTTGTTACAGCGATTCCGATGTGGAAAATTTACATCAGGGCGTTACAGAAAAAGATGTTTCGGGCTTTATAAAAAAGCTTATAAGTATGGGGCATTTGTCGCCGACGGAACACGCAAGCTTTACATTTGCGATAGAGGGCGTTTCTCGCAGTCTTCTCGCACAGATTACAAGGCACAGGATAGCAAGCTTTTCCGTTAAATCTCAACGGTATGTAAGGGCAGAGGGGGGCTTTAATTATATAATTCCCCCTGCTATAAAATCTTTGGGCAGTGATGCCCAAAAAGAATATAAAAAGCAGATGGACATTATTTACGGCTTTTATCAGGGCTGGATTGATAAGCTTGAAAAGGGCGAAAAGGGTAACGAGGACGCAAGGTTTGTACTACCTAACGCCGCAGAAACAAAAATGATTTTGACAATGAACGCAAGGGAGCTTATGCACTTTTTTAATTTAAGGTGCTGCAAAAGGGCGCAATGGGAGATAAGGGAAACAGCCTGGAAAATGCTTGAGCTTGTTTTAAAGGTTGCGCCTAACCTGTTTTGCGGTGCAGGCCCGTTATGCGTAAGCACAAAATGCTCGGAAGGCGCAATGACCTGCGGAAAAGCGGCAGAGGTTAAAGAGTATTATAATTCTATTAAATAAAGACTGTAAAGCTTACAGCTTTAAAGGCAAATATGAAAATTGAGGGTAAAAACCCCGTATCAGAACTTATAAAAAGCGGTAAAAATATAGAAAAAATATTTATTTTGGACGGCGCAGCGGATAAAGGCAGCGGCAAAGAGCTGTTTGTGCAAATTAAAAGCAGCGGAGCTTCCTATGTCTTTTTAGATAAAAATGCTATGAAGAGAATCAGCGAAACAGGCAATCATCAGGGCTTTATCGCTGTTGCGGGCGATTATCAATATACACCGCTTAATATTTTATTGCAGCGTGCGGATAGCTGTAAAAATCCTTTAATTGCAGTGCTTGACGATATTGTCGACCCGCATAATTTAGGCAGCATAATTAGGGTGTGCGAGTGTGCGGGAGTTAACGGCATAATTCTGCCAGAAAGGCGCAGCGCTCAGGTCAATGAAACTGTTATAAAGGTATCCTGCGGAGCGGCTTTTTGTATAGACATTGCAAGGGTTGTAAATATTAATTCTGCCATAAATGAGCTTAAAGATAATGGCTATTGGGTTTACGGAGCGGATTCGGGCGGAGAGAGTATGTACGGCGCAGGTTTTGGCGGCAAAACGGCGCTTGTGATAGGCGGCGAAGGCGAGGGCATAAAAAGGCTGGTAAGGGAAAATTGCGACAAAATTGTTGCGATTCCTATGGCGGGCAAAATAAATTCTTTAAATGCGGCGGCGGCGTGTGCTGTTTTGGTTTACGAAATTAAAAGGCAAAGCGGCTTTTTTGGAGGTCAGATTGAATAATACCGACGAGGAACTTATTCAAAAATACAGGGAAGGCAATTTAGGGTGTATGGACAAGCTTATT
>JAQVSX010000186.1 GCA_028700355.1 Clostridia bacterium | reverse complement strand
ACCGCCGTCAAACATCATAAATTCGCCGTGAAGCCAAAATTTAGCGGGTTGCTTGCCGGTAAGCGCCTGACTTTGAGCAATTTCGTTTTCGTGGTGTATGGGTATATGGTCTACTCCGCCGCTGTGTATGTCAAAAACATCTCCGAGGTATTTTTTACTCATTGCGGAGCATTCTATATGCCAACCGGGGTAGCCCATGCCCCACGGACTTTTCCATTGCATTATATGTTCCTTAGGGGCGTGTTTCCATAATGCAAAGTCAGAAGGATTGCGCTTGTTTGTGTTAATGTCTACCCTTGCGCCCGCTATCTGTTCGGTATTGCCTTTGCTCAGCAAACCGTACTGCGGAAATTTAGATATATCAAAATAAATGCCGTCCTGCGCCTCGTAAGCGTAACCCTTATCTAACAGAGCTTTTACAAATTCTAACATATCTTGTATATGGTCGGTTGCCTTTGGCGTTAATTCGGCTTTTTCAATATTCAATTTTTCTAAATCTTTAAAAAATACCTTTGTATAATATTCAGCAATTTCGGCGGGCGATTTTTTTTGCTCGGCAGATGCCTTTACCATTTTATCTTCACCTTCATCCGCATCAGACATCAAATGGCCTACATCGGTAATATTCATAACTCCCTTAATTTTATAGCCGTTTAATTTAAGTGTGCGCCGCAGTAAATCCATAAAAATATAAGTCCTGAGGTTGCCTATATGAGCATAATTATACACAGTAGGCCCGCAGGTATACATTTTAACGGTATCGCTTAACGGCTTAAAATCATCCTTTTTTCTTGTAAGGGTATTATAAAGCTTCATATATCCTCCGAATTAGAACAAGGGAATTTCTTAATCCCACAATTAATTATTGTTAAAGAAATTATAAATTTTTAGTAAAGGCTAAAAAAATTGCCGACCTTATTAAAGTCGGCCAAAAAAAAATTTTGTAAAGCTACTTACACTATATCTTCCTCAATAATTTCTATATTATTTAAAGAAAAAGCAAGAGTAGTATTTTGGCTGTTGTCATTATTTAAAAACTCTATTTTTATTTCATCTGTATTTATTATTTTATCTGCAGTCTTAATATTAAATGTATAAGGTGTATCAAATAGTACAGTAACCTTTTGACTTTCATTAGAGATTTCAACAATTTTTTCTTCGCTTAGTAAAACAATCTGCTGCTCGTCGTCATTTCTGTTTGTTATGCTAACCTTTAAATAAATGTCTTTTGGGGTTTGCTGTTTATGTTTAATATCAAAAGTAACTCCCTTTGCCTCAATGCTGCCTTTAGGAGTAATATTTAGTGCAGAGTAAACCATTTCTGATTTTTGCAGTCTGTCTTCCGTACCATTATTGTTTGTACCTAAATAATAATAAGCTGAAACATATTCTATATTATCAGAATATTCAGCGTAAATGTTTTCGCATCCGCAAAATAAAATACAAGCTAATAAAAATGATATCATTAAATAATTTTTTTTCATACTATTCACTTAACAAGTATTATTTTACACTTTTTTTATAAAAAATGCAATATTAAATAGATATTTTTTAATTAAAATTTAACAAATCATGGTTTTCAAGCAGATATTTTTCCGCTTCTATGCTCCAAAGTCCGTTATTTTTTTTGCATAGCACATCAAGGTGATAAAACGCCTTATTCGTTTTGCCAAGTTGGGCAAAATCGGCAATTGCGGTCAGAGGCATATCTATATGGTTATATATCAGCCTTTTGCCACCCTTTACAGTATCCAAATTCAAAACGGCATCTTTTACAGAATTAATACCGCCTATATGTGTAACCATTACCGCAGGGTTTAATGAACCATTGCCCATAAGCTCAATACATTCTTTCATATCTGCTGTATTGCCGCCGCTTGTTCCAACAATATGTGTAGATGCGTAATGAACATTATAAAAATTAAATTCTGCCGAAAAGTTTTTGTTTGACGGCCCTGCAAAAAAGTTTAAGCAGCCGTCTCTGCCGAGTATTTTATCACCCTGCTCTACAAGAGGCTTAACGGGCGCAAACACAAAGACATCGTCAAAACCCGTGCCGCCGCTAAGCTTTAACAGCTCTGACACAGCATCTATATCTAATGTGTTTAAATAATGCAGCTCTATTCCCCTTTCTTTTGCGTATTTAGGGCTGAAAATAGATTTTGCCCTGTTAATACGCTCATCGTCAATATCTGTTACCACAAGTAACGAGGGCTTTCTGTCACAATTAAGAGCATAATCTATTGCGCCAAGCCCCATCGGCCCTACACCTGCAAGCAAAGCTACTTTACCGCCTTCTACAATGCCCATTTTATGCTCATAGCTTCCGCTTGTGGTATGATAATTGGCATGAAAAGCGCCGGCAATACAGCTCATAGGCTCTGCAAGCGAACCGCCAAAAAAGCTTTCTCCCTCGTATATCAGCAAGCATCCCTGTATCATAACCTCTTCGGGAATAATTACATATGTCGCATTGCCGCCGATATATTTATAAGAATAGCCGGGTGCATTTAAAGAACCTTTGTAGTTAAGCGCAGTCTGCACAGTAAATTTTTGACCTT
>JAQVSX010000185.1 GCA_028700355.1 Clostridia bacterium | reverse complement strand
GTCTATAGTAGCATTGCCTGTAACAACTCCCTCGCCGTAGCTTTCAGTTTTAAATAAATCACCTTTGCCGAATGTAAATGCATCTGTTTCTATAAAGCTCTTTTGGTCAATAAAACCGTTGATAAAATTGCGTATCTCCGCACTTTTACTAAAAAGCTGTTCTTTTCTCTGTTTAAGCAGCGCTGTTTTGTCCATATATCCTCCGCTTATTATTTTATAGTGGCAATCTTTAAACAGCTTAATTTGTCTTATTTTTATTAAAAAATAATGGTTATTTAAAAATTACCCAACTTTCACCCACTATAATTATATATCAAAATTTTTTTTAACGCAAACAAAAAAAAGCGAGAAATAATAATTTATTCCTTTTAAAATAATAATTTTTATGTAAAGATTATAACATTTTTTTAAAGTTTAATTAAATAGGGAAGCTCTAAATAGCCACTTCGATAAAATGATAATTAATTTTTTAGTAAAGTTATATACAGGGGCTATTTAGAGATTTCCAAAATTTCTCTCTTTTTTAAATGCCTGAACTCTCCCCTTTTTAGACCGCCAAGCCTCAAATTGCCGACAGATACTCTTTTTAAAAAAACAACCTGTTTGCCGACAGCGCCAAACATCCGTTTTATTTGTCTGTTATGCCCCTCATGTATTGATATTTCTATGCGGGTGCTGTCATTTTCTGCTTTTAATATTTTTACGATGCTTTCAGAAGTCTTAAAACCGTCATCGAGTATAACGCCGTTTCTAAGTGCCGCAAGGGCATTTTCTGATATTTTACCGTCTATCTTAACTATATATGTTTTGCCTATCTCGTTTGAAGGATGAGTCAGCTTTTTGCATAAAGCGCCGTCATCGGTAATAATCAAAAGCCCCTCTGTATCGTAATCAAGCCTTCCTACGGTAAACAGCCTTTTATCAGATTGTATAAGGTCAAATACCGTTTTTCTGCCCTTTTCGTCGCTGTTAGAGCAAATATAGCCTTTGGGTTTATTAAGCATAATATATGTAAAGCTTTGCGGAATATTTAAAATTTTGCCGTCAAAACGGACAACATCGTTTTTTTCGTCGACATCAACGGCAAATTCATTAATAATTTTGCCGTTTACCGAAACCTTACCCTGTTTAATAAACTTTTCCGCCCCTCTCCTGCCTGCAACTCCGCACAAAGCCAAATATTTGTTTATTCGCATTATTTCACCGCAATTATTCTTTTTAAAGCCTCTAAATAGCTTAGACTTTCGACACTATTTATAGTATATAGATTTGCGGAAAAAATCAACTTATTATCATAATAATATTTTATTTTTCCGATTAACTCATCTTTATTTATAGGCGGCTTTAATGTATCGGGGACTTCTATCCTTATTGACATTCTTTCCCTGTCGTTTTTACATACAGGATAGCTAAAAGATTCTTTTGTATAACAGCCCACCCTTTGATTTCTGTTTTTAACTTCTATATTGCCCCAGTATGTATAGGGTTGCAAATATTTTTCCAATTTATAGTTTGCGTATATATAGTCCATACTCCGCATAGAGACCTCCCACATAGGCCCGCAGTCAATCACTACGCAAATCAGCTCCATACCGTCTCTGTTTGCAGAACTAACAAGGCATCTGCCCGCCTTTTTTGTGTAACCCGTCTTAATACCCGTCGCTCCGCCGTAAAGGCTAAGCATTTTGTTTTTGTTATATAAAACCCTGTTATAATTTCTTGCAGTACAGGGTATTTCTATTCTTTTTGTGGAAACTATTTTGCTGAATATCTTATTTTTCATAGCGGCGGAGGAAATAACTGCAAGGTCATAAGCCGTTGTATAATGATTGTCATTGTGCAGACCGTGCGGATTTACAAAGTTAGAATCAAATGCGCCTATTTTATGCGCCTGCTCGTTCATCATTTTTGCAAAGTTTTCGCAGCTACCCCCCGCATGCAAGGCAAGAGCGACTGCGCTGTCGTTGCCCGAACGTAGCATAAGACCGTATAACAAATGCAATACAGAAAGCTGCTCGCCCTGCTGTAAATATATGCTGGAACCCTCTATGCCGCAGGCTTCCTTTGGCACCGTAATAATATCGTTTACATCGCAATTATTTAGCACTGTTAGTGCAGTCATAATTTTTGTAGTGCTTGCCATGGGAAGTTGTTGATAAGCGTTTTTTTCGTAAAGCACCCTGTTAGTAGAGCTTTCTATTACAATAGCTGATTTTGCGCTGGAAAAAATATCTTTTTCTAAAGCGTTAACATTTTTATCTGAATAAAATGCAGCAAAAAAAATAAGTATGAGTGCCGATACTGCAATAATATATCTTTTCATATTAATAATATAGGTTAAAAAAACAAAAAAATTCTTTATAAAAAAATTTACTTATTTTGCAGATATAAGGAAATATTTTATTCTCTTATACACAAAAAAAACCGTCAGGCTTACAACAAAAACCTGACGGCTGCCGCTTGCTTTATTATGTAAATCTACAATGCGGCGTTAGGTTAAAGAAATATGAATGAGTTTTTTATCATTTGTAAGACTTTCTACAAAAAAACAATCTTAACAGCCC
>JAQVSX010000007.1 GCA_028700355.1 Clostridia bacterium | reverse complement strand
CATATATTTTATTAATACTATTAAATTTCGGTAAAATAATGGATAATGTTTCTGTAAGCAGGGTATCGCCACAAATATATAAAAAATTAAAGAGAAAAAAGCGCAGTATAATGGTTATAAAACGCAGCGGAAAGCAATTAAAGAAGCAGGCGTTTTCAGCGGCAATATCGGCGCTTTTTTATTTAACTGTATTTTTTGTGTGTTTTGGTATTTGCGGCATTAAGTCATTATGGTTTGACACGATAATAAAGCCGCCTTTTATACCCATTTCTGCTGTTTTTATTTCGGTTAACGCTGTTTTTTGCGTTTTAACGGGCTATGTTTTTTATAAAATGCTTTACCTTAAAGATAGGGCGGGTTTTGTCAGCCTTATTATAAACGGCTTTTTTTACGTACTTATAGCCTATATGTTTTTTTGTTTAAAATCGCCTCTGGGCAGCTTTATTATATTATTTGCATTGATTGCGCAAACCGTGCTACTTGCCTCTAACTACAAAAAAGATAAACGCCTGTATGCCTTAGTATTGGCACTATTAACGCTTTGGCAGGTGTATATTCTGTTTGTGGTATATACAATTTTAATGCTTAATTAGTTGATATAAAAAAAATTTTTTGCTATAATCTAAATTAGGCGGTATTAACTTTATGTTAAACCGTACTTACATATTTTTCATATTTCAACAGATATTCTGTAAAGAAATTTGATTGGAGGGTTCTATGAACAGTAAAATTGTAGCAAGGTATGGCATTATTGTTGCACTGATAATTTGTGCATACTATGTAGACGTACTTATTTCTTGGGGTATTTCAATGATTGTACCCACACCGATAAGGATAGCCGTTACGTCATTGATAGTGGTACTTACTATTTGTCAGCTTTTTGATTTTAAGACTGCTGTATTTGCCACTACGGTATTTGGAGTGTCGAGTTTTTTATTTGCGTATATTCATCCGAATTTAACCGCATCCTTTTTTCAAAATCCGCTTGTTTCAATATTTCCTCGCATTATGATAGGCATAGTAAGTTATAGCGTTTATTTTGCAATTAATAAGGTTTTTCAAAATAAAAATGTATTTTTAAGGGATTATGCCACGAGATCTATTGCGGGAGCCGCAGGAATAATTACAAACACATTACTTGTTATTACAATGATGCAGTTAGTTAAAACAGATGGTGATGTTTTCGGCACATTGCTTCAGGTGCTAATAGGCATATTTTTTATTATAGAATTATGTGCAGGGTTATTGGTCGTGCCTGTTGTGTCTAAAACGGTTAAAGAAAGAATTAATATATAAGGTTTATTATGCTATTACTTGTAATGGATGTAGGCAATACAAATATTAAAATAGGGGTTTTCAGCGGCGACGAGCTTATTACCAGTTGGCGCATACAAAGCATTATCGGCAAGACCGCAGACGAATACGGCCTTATTTTAACCAGCCTTTTTGAAAAGGACAAGCTTGCCTTATCCGATGTAGAGGGCATTATAATGTCTTCTGTTATACCTTCCCTCAATTATACGCTTGAACATATGTGCGAATTTTATTTTAAAATAAAACCTATCGTAATAGGTCCGGGCGTAAAGACATCTTTAAACATTAAGTACGATAACCCCAAGGATGTAGGCTCTGACAGGATTGTAAACAGCGTTGCGGCATACAGGTTATACGGAGGTCCATGCATTGTTATAGATTTCGGAACGACAACGACATTCAATGTGGTTTCTGATAGTTGCGAATTTTTAGGCGGCGTGATATGTCCGGGAATTAAAGTAAGCGTAAACGCAATGGTTTCAAGCGCTGCAAAGCTTTCTAAAATAGAGCTTAACAAACCCAAAAACATAATAGGCAGAAGCACCTCTGCAAATATGCAGTCGGGCATTATATACGGTTTTACGGGTATGGTTAAGTATATTATACAGAAAATAAAAGAGGAGCTAGGCAGGGACGATGTCAAGGTGATAGCTACCGGCGGGCTTAGCGAACTTATATTTTCTGAAAACAGGGTATTCGATATAATTGACAGAAAGCTTACATTAGAGGGGCTTAAAATAATATACAATTATAACAAAGCTTAAAGGTGATTAACATAATGTTAAATACTATGAGCGAGGAGAAGGTAATGAAAAAAATAGGCGTTGCAATATTGGGGCTTGGTACTGTAGGCGGAGGCACTTATAAAATTCTTACAAGCAAAAAAGAGAAGTTTATAAATACTTTCGGCACCGATGTTACCGTAGAAAATGTACTTGAAATAAACGACGCACGTATAAAGCAATTAAATATTGACCAAAGCATTGTTACAAAAAATATTGCCGAAGTTGTTTCTAACCCTGCCGTTGATGTTGTCGTAGAGGTTATCGGCGGCATAGAGCCTGCAAAAACCTTTATAGAAACGGCGTTGAAACACGGCAAGACCGTTGTTTCCGCAAATAAAGAGCTTATCGCAAAATATTGGCACGAAATCGAGGCGGTTGCCAAGGCGAATGATGCCGGCTTTTACTTTGAAGCAAGCTGTGTGGGCGGCGTTCCCGTAATAAGAACGCTTACCGAAAGCATGCAGGGCAACGATATATTAAGCATTAAGGGCATTATAAACGGAACTACTAATTATATTCTGACTAAAATGAGCGACGAGGGGCTTGAATTTAACGATGTGCTTAAAGATGCACAGCAGAAGGGCTATGCAGAGGCAGACCCTACCGCCGATGTGGACGGCTTTGATGCCGCTTATAAGTTAAGCATACTCAGCAGCCTTGCTTTTAATGTTAAAGTGCCTATCGAAAAGGTTTACAGGGAAGGTATTAGAAATATATCAAAAAAAGATATCGAATACGGAAAGGAATTCGGCTACGAGCTTAAACTTCTGGCAATAGGAAAGAGGGGCGAAAACGGAATTGAAGCACGTGTTCATCCTACTTTTATTAAGCAAAGCCATCCGCTTGCCTCGGTTAAAGAATCCTTTAACGCAGTTTTTATTACAGGCGACAATGTAGACGATATTATGCTGTACGGAAAGGGTGCGGGCGATATGCCCACCGCAAGCGCTATCGTTAGCGATATATTATATAGCTCCGGTGTTGCCGAGCATTATTATGTACCTTTTGTAAACGATAAAAACGGAAACGGCGTTTTTAATAAAGATTTTTCCTGCAAATATTATATAAGGCTTACTGTTAAGGACAAATCCGGCGTGCTTGCACAGATTGCCGGCGTTTTAGGCGACAATAATGTAAGCATTTATCAGGTAATACAAAAGGAAAGTTTAGACGGCAAAGCTGTAATAGTGGTAATGACTCATACCACTTTTGAAACAGCCGTTAAAAAAGCGGTTGAGCAGCTTGGCGGACTAAAAGATGTTGTCGAAAAGGTAAACGCTCTTATAAGGGTAGAGTAGCAAATACTAATTTTTTTGCCGCAGGCATTACCATGCCTTGCGGCTTTTTTTTTGGACAAGCGGCAATAAGGTTTATCGTTAATAATAGTAATAAACAGCCCCCTGTTTTCATAAATTTTAATAAAAGGGGTTTTAAACCGCTTCTGTAAAATTAACGGAAGGGTATTTAAGAGGGGCGCTATGAAAAAATTATTATTGGTTTTTATTGCCGCTTTATTTTTGGTTTGTTGCTGGGGCTGTTCGGGAAAGGATACCGTTATAGACAACAGCATAAGCGAAATAAGGTTGGACATATACGAGGGCAGGGGAGAATTTTTTGACGTAAACATATATATAGGAAAGAGGGAAAGCCCTTATATACTTGACGGCATAAGCGAAAAGCTTGTAGATTATTGCCTTATAAATGTAATGCCGGCAGAAGAGCTTGAAGAGGGCTATGCGCTGTATTTTACGCTTACGGGAGGCAGCTATAACGAAAGCGGAACGCTTATCGAAGACCCCGCAACGGGAAAATTCAGAATAGATTTAGGCAAATATTACAGCGGCATTTGTGAGCTTAATATAACATTTAACTGTGGAGAAATTTACGAGTCTGTAACACTGACTTCTAAGTATTCTACCGATATGATACAGTGGAAAGATGCGCTTGCGATTGCCAAAGAAAGTTTGACAGAATCTTTTACCGACGCTTATTCGGGGAATGACTTTCACGGAGAAATATTTATAAGGTTTGTGAATAATCCCTTTATGGGCGAGGATAAATATTTTTGGTTTATAATGCTTAAAGACAGAAACGGCAAGATGTCTACGGTTTTGATAGATTCTATAGACAGTACGGTAGTTGCCCGAAATATCACATAATACTATTTCCAATTAAAATCAATTTTTAAGGTAAAAAAATATGCCCTGCAATATAACTTGCGGGGATTTTTTTCTTTTTTTTTAAATTTTTTATATTTTATGTTTACAATTATAAAAAATGTGTTATAATAATATCAAAGGTCAAAGATAGTCAAATTAAAATAAGGAGGTTAAGCTTGGTTTATGTCAATAAGCGATATTATAGAACAATTTATACTTGACAGCATAGGGAATGAAAAATATATAAGTATTTCTCGCAATCAGCTTGCCGAATATTTTAACTGTGTGCCCAGTCAGATTAATTATGTGCTTTCTACAAGGTTTTCTTTGGATAGAGGTTTTATAACAATAAGCAAGAGGGGTGGCGGAGGCTATATAATTGTACAGCGTGTACCGCAAAGCAAAATAAAATATATAAAGACGTTGCTTAGTAGCGGAATAGAAGATTTAAACGAGGCAAGGGCGCAGCAGATATTAAAAAAGCTTGAATATGACGAGGTTATAACAAAAAGGGAAAGTGCCATAATAGCCGCTGCGCTGAGCGACAAAGCTTTGCTTGTTCCCGACGGAATAAAAGCCGATGTCAGGGCAAATATATTAAAAAACATTTTATTGGAATTACTTAAAAATCAATTTGAATAGTATAAATCAGGAGGTATATAATGGTTTGCAGTGAATGTAATATAAATGAGGCAACAGTGCATATTACAAAAATAATAAACGGAATAAAAAAGGAAATGCATATATGCTCGGAATGTGCAAAAAAAATAGAAAATTTAGGTGGCTTTAAATTTGTAAACGACAGCGATATATTTTTTCCCATATTCAATTACGGACTTGAAGAAACAAAGCCAAAGGGAAAGGCTTGCTCATTTTGCGACGGCACGCTTGCCGACTTTAATAATTCGGGCTATCTGGGTTGCCCAAACTGTTACAACGAATTTGCCGAGTATCTTTCTCCCGTAATTAAAAGGGTTCAAAGAGATGTAAAGCATATAGGCAAAATCCCCAACGACGACGGCGAATTATTTTCGGCAAGGGAATATGAAAGGCTTTCAAAGGAGCTTAAAGCGGCGGTTGCTGAGGAAAGATATGAGGACGCTGCTGCAATCAGGGATAAAATGCGCAAATTAAAGTAAAAGGAGTTAAAGTAATGACTGAAAATATAAATTCTGTTATAGATAATATTGCGGTTACTTCAAGGGTAAGGCTTGCGAGAAATATTAACGGCTATGTTTTCCCTGTAAAAAAGGGTGCAAAAAGGCTGGAAGAAATTATTAAGCCTGTTAATAACGAACTTTCAAAAATAGGCAAGTTTAAGCTTTACCTTATGAGCGGTAATCAGACAGAGGCGCTTGCGCTCAAAGAAAAGCATTTAATTTCTGCAGACTTAATCAAAAGCGCTGCGGGGGCGGCGGTAATAAGCGAAGACGAAAGCGTTTCGGTAATGATAAACGAGGAGGACCATATACGCCAGCAATGCGTTTTAAAGGGCTATAATCTTGAAAAAGCGTATAAAACCCTTAATAAAATCGATGATTTGCTTTCAAAGAAAATGAGCTTTGCCTTTGACGATAAATTAGGTTATTTAACATCCTGCCCTACAAATTTGGGTACGGGTATGAGGGCTTCGGTAATGCTGTTTTTACCCGCAGTTACTCTTAATAAGAGCATTAACGCCATAATAAATGCCGTAAACAAAATAGGCATTACGGTAAGGGGCGTTTACGGAGAGGGCAGCAACGCAGAGGGTTATATGTATCAGGTTTCCAATCAAGTTTCATTAGGGCTTACAGAATATGATATAATAAAAAATGTGGAAACAACAGTGTTTCAGATATGCGAGGCGGAGCAGTCCGCAAGAAAAAAAATGCTTGAAAGCAACGCTCTCGAAATTAAAGATATAGTTTTCAGGGCATACGGCATACTGACTAATTGCGTTAAGATAAGCTCTGCCGAATTTATGAAACTGATTTCAAATATAAAACTGGGTGCGGCGCTGAGTATTATAAAGGTAAGCAATGTTTATAAAATAAGCGAGCTTATTGTAAAGGTGCAGCCTGCTAATATAACGCTTGCGGCGGGCAGGGCTCTTTCGGCGGAGGAAAGGGACATATACAGGGCAGATTGCGCAGCAAAGCTGCTTGATGAGATAGTGGATAAAAATTCTTTAAAATAGTATAAATATATACATGAGGTGATATTATGTATTTTGATAAATTTTCAGAAAGTGTACAAAAAGCCGTTGCCATAGCGCAGGATGCGGCAAAAAAGCACAATACAAAATACTTGGGTACAGAGCATATTTTGTACGGGCTGTTATCGGTTGAGGATTCTAAGGCTGCAAAACTGATTGCGGAATTTGGGGTAGGCCTTGACAAATACGAAGAGGTGTTTGCACAGAATATCGACTTAAATTATCAGGCAAACGGCTTTACGCCCCGCACAAAAAAGATGTTTGAAATTGCCATAGCTTACGCTTTGCAGATTGGCAGCGGTTTTGTGGGAACAGAGCATATTCTGCTTGCCATTGTATCCGATAAGGAAAGTATGGCGGCATTCTTGCTGCAAAATCTCGGTGTGGATATTGAGAAACTGAAAGAAAAACTGATAATTGAGATTAGGGGCAGCAAGCAAACAGCCGCAGGCGGTAAAATGTTTAATGCTACTCAGCCTATGGGCGCAGCAGAGCGCAGGGAAAATTCTCCCCTTGACAAAATTTCAAAATTCGGCACCGATTTAAACAGCAAGGCAAAGGAAGGCAAGCTTGACCCCGTAATAGGCAGAGAAAAGGAAATAGACAGAATAATACAGATACTAAGCCGCAGGACAAAAAACAATCCTGTGCTGATTGGCGAGCCGGGCGTGGGAAAATCCGCAATAGTAGAGGGATTGGCACAAAAGATTGTGGAAGGTAAAGTTCCCGAGCTGCTTAAAGACAAGATTGTATTTGCTCTTGACATAGCGGGTATGCTTGCAGGCACAAAGTACAGGGGCGATTTTGAGGAAAGGCTTAAAGATGCTATAAACTTTATTAAGAAAAACGGAAATATAATAGTATTTATCGACGAAATTCATAACATAGTGGGAGCGGGTGCAACATCGGAGGGCAAGCTTGATGCTGCCGATATGCTTAAACCCTTGCTTGCAAGGGGAGAAATGCAGACAGTAGGCGCAACTACTATAGACGAATACAGAAAATATATAGAAAAGGACAGCGCACTTGAAAGGCGTTTTCAACCCGTAATGGTTGACCAGCCTACCGTGGAAGACACAATACTTATACTTAAAGGCTTGCGTGATAAATACGAGGCGCACCATAAGGTAACTATAAAGGACGATGCGATAGAGGCTGCCGCAACGCTGTCGGACAGGTATATTCAGGACAGGTTTTTACCCGACAAGGCAATTGACCTGATTGACGAGGCATGCTCTAAGGCAAGGCTTGCAACATATATTGCGCCGCCTAAATTAAAGGAAAAGGAAGCCATATTAGATAAATACGAACAGGAGAAACAGGCGGCAGCATCCAATGAGGATTTTGAAAAAGCGGCAAAAATAAGGGACAAAATAAAAAATATAACAGACGAAATAGAAGTTATAAAAAAGGAATGGGAAACAAACAGGACAAAAAGCAATGCATCGATAGGAGAAGAAGAAGTTGCCGATATAGTTGCGCAATGGACTTCCGTTCCTGTTTTAAAGCTTACTCAGTCAGAATCCGAAAAGCTGCTTAAACTTGAACAGCAGCTTCACAAAAGGGTAATAGGGCAAAATGATGCGGTAAATTCTATTTCTAAGGCAATAAGGCGTGCAAGGGCGGGACTTAAAGACCCGTCAAGGCCCATAGGCTCGTTTATATTTGTAGGACCTACCGGAGTAGGCAAGACAGAGCTTTCAAAAGCGCTTGCGGAAAGTATGTTCGGCAGCGAAGAGTTAATGATAAGAATTGATATGAGCGAATATATGGAAAAACATTCGGTTTCTAAGCTGATTGGCGCTCCTCCGGGATATATCGGCTATGACGAAACGGGGCAGCTTACGGAAAAAGTAAGGCGCAAACCTTATTCGGTAATATTGTTTGACGAAATAGAAAAGGCGCACCCCGATGTATTTAATATGTTGCTGCAAATACTTGAAGACGGCAGGCTGACGGATTCTAAGGGCAGGGTGGTAAACTTTAAAAACACCATTATTATAATGACTTCCAATATAGGCACCGGTGAAATAAACAAGATGAAGAGAGTAGGCTTTGCGGGCGGAGAGGATGCAGAATATGACAATATGAAAGACAAGCTCTTTGACGCTCTTAAAAAGCAGTTCCGCCCTGAATTTATTAACAGGTTGGACGAAATAATTGTATTCCAGTATCTTTCCAAAGAGGAAACAAAGCAGATAATATCTATAATGATAGACAATCTCAACAAAAGGCTTGAGCCAAGGAATATAAAAATAAAGCTAACCGAAAAGGCGGCAGAACATATTATCAAAAACGGTTACGACAGCGAATACGGCGCAAGGCCGTTAAGAAGGCTTATTCAAAGAAAAATTGAGGACAATTTAAGCGAAAGCCTGTTGCTCGGCAATATTAAGGATGGAGACAGCCTTATTGCCGACGAGGAAAAGGGCGAAATTATAATTTTGCCGATAAAGGATTATACGGGCAGCGATGCGCCTAAAACAAAAAAATAAAATACTTTTATAGAGGAATAGCTATTTTTTTGTCGAATAATAAATATATAGCCCTTAAATAACGGAGGTTTAATTATGAAAGTAGACATTGTACAAAAAAACTACACTATGAGCGAAAAGTTAGGCGACATTATTTTAAAAAAGACCAACAAGCTAAGTAAATATTTTGACGATGATGCCACCGTCAAGGTAATGCTCAAAAGGGAAAAGGATGTTTTTAAAATGGAAATTACCGCAACCTTTAACGGCTCTTACATCCGTGCCGAAAAAAGTGGCGAAAATATGTACGAAAACATAGACATTCTACTTCCCAAAATAGAAAAGCAAATAGTAAAAAACAAGGGCAAACTGAGCAAAAAGTTAAAGAGCAACGCTTTTAAAGACCAAAATTATCTTTATATGGATGATATGCCCGTGGAAAAGCCTTCAAAAATAGCTAAATTTAAGAGCTTTAAGGTATATCCCCTAAGCATTGAAGATGCCGTTGATATGATGAATATGTTAGACCACGATTTTTATGTATTTATCAATAAAGAAAACAACAGGCTACAAATTGTCTACAAAAGGCATGACGACGATATCGGGGTGCTTGAACCCGTAGAATAATCTTTTTATTTTAAGTATAAAAGGGCTGTAACAAAAATGTTACAGCCCTTTTTGCATAATGATGCCGGTAGTTTGCGGCAGGCATAAAAAAAGCCTTAAAACGTAGCTTCCCAGACGATAATTCCTATGTTACAAAAAAAGACAAGCAAATTTATTAGCTTGTCGTAAGTAAAGGGCGAGTTTCTTAAATTAAATAAAACAATCAAAAAAAAACCCCGCCCGATTTTAAGCGGGAGCCTAAAAGGCGAGCATAAAGAGGGCGGAGAAAGAGGCGAAAACGCCCATAAATAAAGACAAGCAAATTTATTTGCTTGTCGTAAGTAAAGGGCGAGTTTTAATATAAAAAAACAAATCAAAAATACCCGCCCGACTTTAAGCGTGAGCCTGAAAGGCGAGCATAAAGAGGGCGGAGAGAGAGGCGAAAACCGCCCATAAATAAAGACAAGCAAATTTATTTGCTTGTCGTAAGTAAAGGGCGAGTTTTCGCCTAAGTGGTGGACAATAAGGGACTCGAACCCCTGACTTTCTCCACGTCAAGAAGACACTCTACCAGCTGAGTTAATTGTCCGTACCTTAAAATATATTATCAAAAATCAGCCATTTTGTAAAGTGTTTCAACATCTATACCATAACCCTGTAAAAAAACAAAAAAAAGGGACTGAACAAAACAATAATGTTACAGTCCCTTTTTATTTGCCTTGTCGGATGTTTCTTAGAGTTTTCCTAATCGGGAACCTCTAAATAGCCCCTGAATATAGAGTTTCCCTAATCATATTTTGGGATAAGCTGTAATATTATATAATAAGCG
>JAQVSX010000184.1 GCA_028700355.1 Clostridia bacterium | reverse complement strand
TGATGTTAAAACGGGCATTTCCTCAGAAGATTATGAAATAGCCTCTTTGCTGAGAAAAAGTCGCAAAAAAATTATTGTGGCAGTAAATAAGGTAGATAATTATAAAAATTATGACGTTTACGAATTCTACAATCTAGGTCTCGGCGATGTGTTTGCCGTTTCGGCGGCAAGCGGAGACGGTGTGGCAGAGCTGCTTGACGAATTGATAAAGGATTTCGGGCGCAGTAAAGAGGCGGAAGACAGCTTATGCATAAATGTTGCCGTTGTGGGCAGACCGAATGCGGGAAAATCAAGTCTGGTAAACAGGTTGCTCGGTTATGAAAGGACGATTGTAACCGATATTGCCGGCACGACGAGAGATGCAATAGATACTCTTATAAAGGTCAATGACAGGGAATATAATATTATAGATACCGCAGGTATAAGGCGCAAAAGGTCTGTAAGTGAAAATGTTGAATATTACAGCATTGTGCGCGCGCTGGCATCTGTAAAAAGGGCGGACATATGCCTGCTTGTAATAGACAGCGAAGAGGATATAAGCGAGCAGGATGTAAGGATATGCGGATATATACACGAAGAGGGCAAGCCCGCTGTAATAGTGATGAACAAATGGGACAAAATCGAAAAGGATACCAATACGATAAATACTTTTGAAGAGCAGTTAAGGGAAAAGCTGAAATTTATGGATTATTTTAAGAGCATATATGTTTCGGCACTTACAGGAAAAAGGACTGATAAAATATTTGAGCTGATTGATTACGCTTATGAAAAGAGCTGTTTTAAGGTCAGCACAGGCATATTAAATGATGTAATTACAGACGCTGTGAGCGTTTCCGAGCCGCCCTCGCACAAGGGGAAAAAGCTTAACATTTTATACGCCACTCAGGTTGACATCAAACCTCCAACATTTAAATTGTTTGTAAACGACAGCAAGCTGCTGCATTTTTCATATAAAAGGTATTTGGAAAACAGCCTGCGTGCCGCTTTTTCGCTTGATGCAACGCCGATAAGATTGATAATAAAAAACAGGGGTAAGGATTGATTAAATGGATATTAATAATATTTTAATACTGATTGCCATATCGGTATGCTCTTATCTTTTCGGCAACATAAATAATGCCGTAATATTGTCATCCTCCCGAAAAAAAGATGTGCGCAGTGTGGGCAGCGGCAACCCCGGCACTATGAATATGATGCGCAATTTTGGGGCAAAGATGGGCGCACTGACGCTTGTTCTTGATATAATAAAGGGTGCTTTGCCCGCATATATCGCTAAAATGATTACTGCCAGTAGCGGCGAGATTATAAGCACGATTGCCGCATATACCGCAGGTTTTTTTGTCATACTCGGTCATATTTACCCCGTTTTTATGAAGTTTAAGGGCGGCAAGGGCATTGCAAGTACATTGGGCGTTTTTTTAATAGTTAATCCCGTGCTTACTTTAATAGCTTTCGCAATAAGCGTAATATATATAATACTTTTTGAATACGGCTCTGTGGGTAACCTGATTATGATAACTATAATGTGCTGTGTAGAGGGCATAAGGTATAACAAAATGTTCGGCGGACAGAGTCTGCTGCTCATGCTTAGTTTTTTGCTTTTGTTTATATGCTTTTTAACATGGTTCGCTCACAGAAACAACCTTTACAGGCTTATGATGGGCAAGGAGCATAAGACAAGGCTTGCCGATATTTTTAAGCCAAAAAGGAGAAGAAAACAGTCGGCAAATAAAAATTCGGAGTAAAAAAATTGGCTGATTTAAAAAGGTATTTTATAGGCCAAAAATTATCTGTGGGGCAGTCTGTTGAGCTTAGCGGCAGCGAACTTCACCATCTATCTGACGTAATGAGACAAAAGGCGGGCGACAGCGTCATTTTGCTTTGCAAAGACGGCTTTGATTATACAGCCCGAATAGAATCTATAAATAAAAAGAGCGCTGTTTTGTCTGTTTATGGCAAAGAGAAAAACACGAGGGAGACAAAATTTAAGCTTACTGTTTTATGCGGACTTTTAAAGGGGGAAGGCAGCGAAAATCAGGTTTCTGCGCTCAGCGAGCTTGGCGTTTACAAATTTATTCCGTTTATATCGAGGTATTGCACGGCGGCTAAAAGCGAAAACAAAACCCAAAGGTTAAGGCGCAAAGCTTTGGAATCTGCAAAGCAGTGCAAAAGGGCTTACGCTATGGAGGTCGGAGAGATACTCAGCTTTGCCGACGCTCTTGAAAGCGTAAAGGATTTGCCCGTAAAAATAATAGCTTACGAATGTGAAAAGCATACCGCTTTAAAAACCGCTCTGCAAAATGCGGAAAAAGAAGCGGCGCTTGTTATAGGCAGTGAGGGGGGCTTTTCAGAAGACGAAATTTTCTTGGCGCAAAGCAAAGGCTTTACGGCGGCGACACTCGGTAAAACGATTTTAAAGGCAAATACGGCGGCGACTGCGGCAGCGGCAGCGATGCTTTATAATGCGGGAGAATGGGAATAATTTATTATGAAAATTTGCGTTTATACATTGGGCTGCAAGGTCAACAGATACGAAAGCGACTGCATAATAAGCGCTTTAAGAAAAAAAGGCTATGAGGTAACAGACA